>JADJLJ010000004.1 GCA_016710165.1 Chitinophagaceae bacterium
GTTGACCATGTATTTATGACCCGGCAGCAGGGTAAACCTGTATTCAGTCCCGGTCAGTCTGCCGGTTGCTTCTTTCATGACGTCCATCCCGTTAGCCAACCCGGTTAGCTGCATCGTATTCGCTGATTGCCGGTCTCCGAACTGAAACCTTTTTTGGTTTAGCCGGCCTGCGAATGAGGGGTCGGTCTCTTTTTTGACATTTTCCGAGTCACTGGAAATGATGCCCCGGAATTTGATCCTGGACGTACGCATTTCACCAACACCCTGGGCAATAGTTTCCACAAACAGGGTACAGGCAACAAGTAAAAGGAATAGCTTTTTCATAAACAGTTTTTTAATGTTGATAGCGGGGGTACGTTGCTCTGATAAAAAAACTCCGGAACCGGAGATTTCAAACGGGTAGAATGGCCGTAATAAAAAAAGTAGTATAAAAGGTACAGTTATTTTTGATAAGGCGCTAAAAAAGAATTTCTCTCACTGGCGCAGATATACAGGGTGGATTAGCGGGCAAGGGTATCTGTGTAGGGAAAAGGTTATAAATACCCCCTCTCCCGGTTCGTGGCCCACAAACCGGGAGAGGGGGCCCAAAATCTATTTTATTTTTCACGCCGTTGGTTGAAAACCAGACGGTGGCATATTCAGAGTAACTGAAAACCTGCGACAGCGGAATGATACATACGGAAAAAGACAATAAGCTTTGCTTCTAAGCAGATCATAACTTCTCATACAACCCCCTCAGCTTCTCCCTCGTCATCTGCTTTTCCCAATCCTTGCCCAGCGCATTTTCCCAAAGCGGCTTCATGCCAAGGGAAACATTGATCATCTTGTCAAAATCTTCGTCGTTGAGGCCGGCGCAGATGTTTTTTGGTATGTCTATCCTGTTCTTCTCCACCATGTATTTGAATTCCTTCACACCTTCGGGATAGTATTCTTCCAGGTGGTCGAACACGATGCAGTTGCCGATGCCGTGCTTGGTGCCCAGTAAGTAGCTGAGTCCATAGCTCACGGCATGCGCCACACCAACCTGGCTGTAGGCAATGCTCATGCCACCGGCATAGGAAGCCATCATCAGTTTGTCGTCGCTGTCGGCATCCCAGCCATCCTTTGTTACATATACTTCGCGGCAAAGCTGCAATGCTTTTTCGCCATAACTTTTGCTGAACTCGTTCAGGTACGTGCCGTTCAGGCTTTCAATACAATGTATATAGCAGTCCATGCCGGTATAAAAGCGCTGGTTGGCGGGGGCGTTGGCGGTTAGTTCGGGATCCAGTACGATCTGGTCGAATGGAGTGAAGTCAGAGTTCATGCCCAGCTTTTTGGTAGGACCGGTAAGCACGGTCGTTCGGCTTACTTCGGCGCCGGTGCCGCTTAATGTAGGTATGCCCGCTTTATATACACCCGGATTCTTCACCAGGTCCCATCCCTGGTAGTCTGCGCTGCTGCCGGGATTGTTCATCATGAGCGAAACGGCTTTGGCAAGGTCCATGGCGCTGCCGCCGCCGATACCGATCACACCGCTTACGGTGCCAAATTCTTCTTTGAGCTGGTTGGCCAGTTTGTCAACATAACTTGTCTTGGGTTCGTAGCTAACATCCACAAAGATCATTTTGTCGTTGCCACGAACAGGTACCCGGCCGGCCAGGGGTTTGCCATCAAAGAAATGATCTACCAAAAAAACCATGGGCGCATTTGCCTTGCGGTGAGGAGCGATGATCTCATCCAGTTGGTTAAAGGAACCACGGCCATAGATCACATAGCCTACCATTTTAAAATTTCTGAAAGACATAATTATAATTTTAACCACAGATGACCACGGATTATTAATCACAGATGGCCACAGATCAGAGAATGATTCTTTTTATTCCCTTCTTCATATCTGCGACGTTAAAATTAAGTAATAAACCAGTTTTACAACCCGAAAGTTTCAGGTAAGTCAGAACCTGTGCCATGTGTATATCTGTAAAAGATTCCACAGCTTTGATCTCAACGACCACTTTGTTTTCTACCAGGAGGTCAAGCCGGTACCCTGCATCAAGCCTTACCGTTTCGAATAATAATGGTAATACCTTTTCTTTTTCAACGAAGAACCCTTCTTTACCCAGTACATAAAACAATGCTTCTTTGTAAGCGCTTTCTAATAACCCAGGGCCAAGGGAGCTATGTATTTTATAAGCAGCGCCAATTACCTGGTAAGTGAGATTGTTGAGATTGTTCGTAATAAGGATTTATTTTTTTACACAAATACACAGCTTTTTATCACAAATAACCGCAGAGAAAATTAAAGTGTTTTCTGTGTTAATCTGTGTGTTAATCTGCGTAAATCTGTGGTAAAATATCCACGTAAATCTGGGGTAAAAACCTACTTCAGCATCGAAGCTGCCCTCACCAGGTCCTCCGGCGTATCGATCTCTACGCCCATGTATTCAGTAACCACCATTTTGAGCGGAACCCCGTTTTCGAGATAACGGAGGCATTCAATTTTTCTGCGGCCTCCAGCGGTGTTATGGGCCAGCTGGTGAAGCTGAGCAAGGCCTGTTTGCGGAAGGCATACACGCCAATGTGTTCGTAATAAACCGGCGAAATGGTTTTATCGCGGTGGTATGGGATGGGGCTTCGGCTGAAGAACAAGGAGTTCATGTTCTTATCAACCGCCACTTTTACGTAGTTGGGGTCGGCAATATATTTTTCTTCTTTCAGCACCTGCATCAGCGAAGCCACCTGCACGCCGGCATCATCAAAGGTCTTCAGCAGTTTTTCCAGCGGCGCTGCCTGAACAAAGGGTTCATCTCCCTGCACATTCACTACAATATCCACTTCCATACCGGCGATGGCTTCTGCAATGCGGTCGCTCCCGCTTTCGTGTTCTTTGATGCTCATCTTTACCTTACCACCGTGCGAAGTCACTTCATCAAAAATGATCTTACTGTCGGTAACCACCATCACTTCGTCGAATAAGCCGGTGGCAACAGTATTGTCGTACGTGTGAAGGATGACCGTTTTGTCCCCCAGCTTCTGCATCAGCTTGGCGGGAAAACGGGTGGCGGCATAACGTGCCGGTATCATGGCGATCTTTTTCATCTTTTGTTATTGCTCCGCAATTTAGTTTATCTGGGCGGAGATTAAGCAATGATTTACCACAGATAACCACAGATTTTTTTACAGATGGCCACAGATTATCTGTGGCCATCTGTGCCTGGATCTGTGTAAATCTGTGGTTAAAAAATCATACCCCCGAACTCCAGGAAATAACGGCCTGTGTATCCAGCATGTAAATTTCAAACTCGGTAAGAGCGCCCTGCGCATGCGTGATCTTTAATCTTTTTACCGGGCCCGTGCCTCCCCCGTATCTTTCTCTTTCCACCTCAATGGTCTTATCGCCGGTGTCTTTTTTAATGACGACGTTCTTCAACGGGAATGCATCCTTCTCCGCAACCAGGTCCGGGTACTGCCCGACCAGTCGAAGTAGTAAAAAGCATTGCTCAATGGTAAAATCAGGAAGGAAATAAACATCCGAACCAAACTCGTATCCCTGCGACTTATGCCATTCCATCCCGTTCTTGTACAACTGTTTGGTAAGTGTTGATTCTCCCATTTCATTCAGCGCCAGGTCCGACTTTTTTATTTCCAACGGATTCCCGTTCTTAGCAGATACCTGTGCAAAATAATCAGCCAGGGTTTTTGTTCCTGCCTTTGGCGCAGGCAGCGGAAGTACATAGCTGCTTACGATATACCCGGTCTTACCATTGTAATTCACCTTCCACCAAAATCCGCTGAAGCCTTCGGTGCTGATGGCGGGCTGGTTGGCATCACCGGTCACGGTGACCAGTTTTTCGCCATAAGGGATCTTTTCCAAAACGGTTGCAGCGGTGCCGGGTTGTTCCCGCATGCTCAGTCCCGACCGGGCTGCTGCATAATACGTGTACTGCGAAAAAGAGAACAGGGAGCAAAAGAGAAAGAGAGCAGATACAGAGATCTTCTTCATTGGATTATTTTAGTGAATGCAAGATACTGATACAAATAAAGATCGGGGAAGTGGATTGGAAAAGATTATTTAACCACAGATGACCACGGAAATTATTACGTTGCTTTCTGTGTTAATCCGTGAAAAAATCTGTGGCTATCTGTGGTAAAAACTCCGCATCAATCACTGGTAAAAACTCCGCTCTTTAAAATGACAAGGGAAGCTCATCAAACACCGCATTACAATTCGTACACCGGTATTTTTTACTGAAGGTGGAAGGCTGTCCGTAAGCGACCCGGTTCTTTAACCTGCCCCAGAAATCCTGCGGCATATTTATTTTCTCTTCAATGGTAAGTGCATGTACTTTGCAATCGGGACAGGCAATATCTTTTACATAATCTTCTTCGGCCTGTTTAATGATGGCAGTTGCCTTTTCAAAGTCAGACTCTTCCACCAGCAGTTTAATGCCGCCCACGGCGGGGTTCAGCAGGGGATCAACCGTTACAATATGTTCATCTTTCAAATGGCAGTTGATCTCATTTTCCTGCAACATGCCCAATGTCATATTCGCCAGCATGAAATTATCGTAAGAGGCGATCTGTTTAAAATTCATGCGGTTATTGTTTTCCATCAATGATGAGCGGTGTGTTTCCCTTTCCCATCACGATCACTTTTGCATTCTGGCTGAGGGCAAGTTCCTTCATGGCCTTTATCTGCTCATACTGCAGCTGCTGGTCGGTAAGCCCTGTGTTGATGATGCGCTGGTAATCGGCAATACCCTGTGCCTCCACCCGCTTTCTTTCTGCCTCCTGTTTCTCCTTCAGCAACACAAATTCCATCTTCTTGGCATCCTGCTCCGCATTGATCTTTGATTCGATGGATGCTTTTACCGAATTGGGTAATGTGATATTTCTTACCAGCAACTGCTCCAGCATCAATCCCCTTTTCTTAAAATCTTCTTCGATGCTTTTATAAATGCGTTGCTGAAATTCATCCCGCTTTCCTGCATAAAGGTCAACGGCCTGGTAGTACACGGCATTGTCTCTGATCTTGGTACGGGTAACCGGGCGCACCACTTTATCCCGGTAATCATCACCTGTTTCCCGTAAAAGTTTTGGCGCATCGCTGCCCACCACCCGGTACAGAACAGTAAGGTCGATCGTAACTTCAAGGCCATCACTGGTCAGCACACGGATGGCATCATCACCCATCTTATTACCTTCGTCATTCACCCCGCTCATGGTATAGTTCTGGGTTTTTACATCCAGCCTCTTTACATCCAGCAAGGGATTAATAAAATGAAGCCCGCTGCCCAGTACATCCGCCTGGATATTACCGAATAATATTTTTACGCCCACTTCGCCGGCATTGATCTGCTTTATACAGGAAGTAAGGATACCCAGCAAAATGAAAAGGAGGCCAACGATGCGGCCAACAGACCTGAACCTGGCCAGGGGAGAATTGCTTTTCAGCAAAACAGCTGTAATGACCAGGACCAGGACACCGATGATAATTAAGAACATGTTGTTTGGTTTAGGATCGCAAGTTCAAGAAAAGAATCTATACAGCGGAGAATGGTTTTGCACATTGAGAAAGGATTGGCTAAGGGGATAAAAGAGCAAAAGAGCAAAAAAAGAGAAGGACCGTTTGATCTTTCTCTTTTCTCCTCTTAGCCTTTATCTTTTTCGTTAATTATTCAGCATCAGCGGCATTACCAGCATCAGCAGTTGTTCGCCTTCTCCCTGTTCGGTAGGTTTTATGATGCCTGCTTTTGTGGGGGTGCTCAGTTCCATAACGATCTCACTGGTGTCGGCGCCGTTCAGCATCTCGATCAGGAATTTGGCGTTGAATGCGATCTGAAGGTCCTCGCCATCATACTGGCAGGCCATGCGTTCGTTCCCTTCAAAACTGAAATCAACATCCTGGGCGGCTAATTGCAGTTCGCTGCCGCTGATGCTTAAAGCCACCTGATTGGTACTCTTGTTACTGAACACACTCACCCGGCGCAAGGCATTCTGAAAATCGTGTTTGTTCACGGTCATCTTGTACGGGTTGTCGGCCGGTATCACCACTTTATAATCGGGGAAACGGGCGTCGATCAGCCGGCACACCAGTTCGGTACCGCCGTGCACCACAAAAAGATGATTGCTGTTGTAAGAGACCTTCAGCTCATCTTCGTTATCGGGCAAAGAACCTTTCAGCAGGTTCAATGGTTTTTTAGGAACGATGAAAGAATCTTTTTTAGGGCAGCTTACATCACTGCGGGTATAGCGGACCAGGCGATGGGCATCGGTGGCTACAAACGTGATCCCCTTTTTATCCAGCTCAAAGAACACACCGGTCATAGCAGGACGGAGGTCGTCGTTGCTTACGGCAAAGATGGCTTTGTTGATAGCGGTCACCAGGGCCGAGGAGGTCATGGTAAAAGCATTGGCATCATCTGCAGCAGGTTCTTTGGGGAAGTTGTCGGGTGTTTCGCCCATTACCTTGTACTTACCATTGTCGCTGGTGATCTCCACGGCAAAGTTCTTGTCAACATTGAACGTGAGCGGCTGCTCGGCAATATTCTTCAGGGAATCCAGCAGTATTTTGGCAGGGATACAGACCTTTCCGCTGTCTTTGGCCTCAATATCCAGGTGAACCTTCATCACGGTTTCCAGGTCGGTGGCAACAACGGTCAGCTTATTCTTCTCTATCTCGAACAGGAAATCTTCCAGGATGGGTAAAACGGTATTGGCATTGATAACTCCGCTGATCTGTTGTAACTGTTTCAGTAAAGCCGATGACGAAACGATGAACTTCATATATATATGTCTTTAGTTGGCAAATATAAAATTAACCAGCCTAAATGTACGGGCTATTTTTAAACAATTTTAAAGGGCATTGCCTGGCTGTTTTTTGGCTGAAAGTAACGTAAAACCCCGTTCTGTAAATAAATGATCCCCGGCCCGGGAAACCGGTGGTATAGAACCCCCGGCGTAATCAACAGCCCTTAATAAGTTTAACTGGCATACAATATTAAATAAGGTTATATTGTTAACTGTAAGGCATCAGGCAATGATCGCCTTTGCCAAAATTTATTATTTATGAAAAAACTACTGGTGCTGATGCTCTCGGCATTCTTCAGTATGGGCCTTTGTGGCCAGCCACAACAGATAAAAATCGTAAACTTTACCGTTAAAAACCAGCTACCGCCTGTTATTGACAACTGGAACAGTGTTCCAGGCTCTTTACTGCTGGTGGCGCAGATCACACCGGGTGTTCGTGTCCCGGGCATCCGGTTGGTAGTGCAGATAAAGGCCAATGGCGCCGTTATCTGCGGTAACAGCTCTGCCGGGGGTATGCAGGTAGATAATTTCACTACCCGTACGTTCTCCGCATCAGAACTGACAGGCGCCCTTGCCGGCTGCCGGGACCTGAAAGACGGATCCTATACGATATGTGTCCAGTTCTTTAACGGCGAACGGAAGGAAGTAAGCAATGAAATATGTAAGGAGTTCCGGGTAGAAACGCCCAAAGAAACAGATTTTGCTCCGCCCACGCTGATCATCCCGGAAAATGAAAAGCGGATCTTAAAAAAAGATATACAGAAACCGGTAACATTCCGCTGGACACCACTGGTGCCCAAACCAAGGGAGCCGGTGACCTACCGGTTAAGGGTCTGGCAATTGATGCAGGGCCAGAACGGTACACAGGCTATGAGGGCCAATACGCCCATCGTTTCAAAAGACGTGGAGAACATTACACAGGCAATGGTCACCAACTTGCTGACCGGACCCTGTAAACCTCCTTATCTCTGTGATTTTATCTGGACCGTACAGGCAGTGAACAGGGAGGGAAAACCCATGGGAAGAAACAATGGCAGCAGCGAACCCCATACATTTAAAATACTGGATGATAATATCAATACAAAGATCGACAGCGTAAGTGTAGGCTGTTGCATGAACGGTAAACAAAGCGTTTATGTGAAAATAAACAACCTGCACCCCACCAACCCCGCACAGGTTACGGCCATAAAGTACAGGGTAAATGGTACCGGGCCGCTTACAACACTATCGCCAACCGTACCGGCCATACCCTTTACGATCAATGCCAATTCTTCCCAGGCTTTTACGGCATTGATAAATTGTGTGGACAGCATGAAGACGATCAAATTCATCGTAGATGCCATCTGGCCAACCGATCCCGATAATATTAATAATGAGACTGCATGGGATACCCTGCATTGCGCCTGCGACGCCTGCGACGAAAAGCACTTTACATTAAAAGCACATCCTCCGCCGGTTATAACGTACGGGAACTATACCATAACCTTCAACCAACCGGTAAGCGTAACAACCACGCCTGCAAAGACCATTAAATCCATAAAGGCCGAACTGGTCTATTTTGAAATGGTGCCCGAGAACGATCTGTGTATACCCTGTGATAAAGATGCAGCCACCTATGGCCACTTCATCAACGGTACCAACAGCCAGCAATGGAACGGACCGGCACAAACGGTAAATATCAGTATAACAACGCCGCAACTGACGCCCTGTTGCAGTGCGGTATTCAGATGGTGCATACGGTACAAGATAGAATTTACCGACTGCACCACCTGCAACAAGCTGGTTTGTTATGAAAAGAAAAAAGAAGGATGTGAAAAAGTGGCTGGCGGCATTGATAACCCAAACAATCCTAAATAAACAGCCATGAAAAAACTGATCAACCTCTTTCTGTTTTCATTTGCTGTTATCATCGCAAATGCACAGGCACAGCCGGCAGGATGCTGCCCGCAGTTTTCATTATCAACCAGCCCCATTCATCCCTGCGATGACAATGCGTGCAAATCAGGCCCTGCAGATCCTAATGGAGGAGGTGCCGGCGGAACGGCACAAAGTTTAATTGCCTGCAAGAATCAGCCACAGACCTATTATGTGGTTCCTGCGTTGCCGGGCTTTACATATAGCTGGACAATTCTGGGTGGCACACCGGCCAGCACTACCGGAAACCCGGTAACCATCAACTGGGGAAATGCAAACCAGGGTTTTTTACAGGTGATCATTACAAATGCAGATGGTTCCTGCCGTGATACGATCAGCAGGAAGGTTTGTTTACTGGACGGGCCAACCGCAGCGATCTCCTATAGTCCCAGCCCCATATGTGCCGGGTCCTGGGTAAACTTCAGCGGTGCAGGATCAGTTGGTGCAACCAATTATTACTGGGATTTTGGCGATGGTACAAGCGCCAATGTTCAAAACCCGCCCCCACATATCTATGCCACCGGCGGTACGTATACGGTTGTGTTGACCGTATCCACCGTAGTAACCGATGCGAATGGCATGACCAGGGATTGTGGTTGTAAAGACACGGCCATGGTGACCGTGAATGTGCTGAACAAAAAAGGGATCGATATCTATACAGACGACTGCCGGAAAATGTTATGTACCGGCGATACGGTTAAATATTGCACCAGCACAACCGGCTGCAGCGGATTAACATGGGCCGTGAACGGCGGAGCGATCTTAAGCGGGCAGGGAACCAGTTGCGTAACGGTTACCTGGAATCAACCAAGCGTATATCCTACATCCGTTACATTAACAGCTTCCAGTTGCCCCGGAAGTGTTTGCGGGAATACGGCCACATTGAATGTGCCTGTTCTTTATCCCAACCTGCCCATCCAGGGGCCGCAGAATGTTTGCCCCGGCTCAAGTACGTCTTATTCTTTACCGGCACTACCCGGCACATTTTATTACTGGATGCTCAGCGGCGGCGGAACGATCGCGGGCTACGACAGCAACCACAACGTAATAAATGTAACATGGGGAAGCACAGCAGGCGGTCCGTATAAACTTGTTTGCCGGTATACAAATCCATACAGCGGCTGCAGCGGTGCAGATACCATTGACATTTTCATAAAACCAAAATTCACGCTGAATGGATTGTCGCCGGTTTGTGTGGGCCAGACAACAAGTATTTGTGCAAACGGACCGGTACTCACCTGGACACATTTACCCACCACCGGGTTTACGGTTAATTCCACCACCGCAAACTGTAAGAACATCACCTGGAATGTGGCGGGGAATTATTCTATAACGGCAACCCCGGTAACCGCTTCCAATTACTGTTCTTCCCCGGCATTACTGAACGTAGTGGTGATCGATACGCCCAAGATCAATGCACTGGCCGGCCCATTGGTAGTATGCCCGGCCCAAACGGCGATGTACAGCATTACCAGCAACATGAATGCGGGCACGTTTAACTGGACCATCACCAACGGAACTGTTATACAATACATGGGCGCACACAACGATTCGGTACTGGTACAGTTCACCGGCAACGGAACAATAAGCGTATCACAAACAGTGAACAACTGTTCAAGCTATACACAGGTGGTCAATGTTTCTGTGATCACTTCAATAGGAACCATTACCGGCAACTCCCCAACCTGTATTGACGCGGTTGAAACGTATACCATTGCCGGCCCGGTACCACCCGGCGGCTACACATGGACATTAAGCAATGCTTTGGGGTCCATCATAAATACAACGGCAAACAGTATTACCATACAGTGGAATGGAGCGGGACCTACTGCCACCTGTACGATCACGGCCACTGCCTGCGGCCAGACCGCCAGCAAAGTAGTTACCGTAAATAATCCTCCCAACGGAACGATCACGGCTACCGGAAATTTATGTACCACCGGGGTAACACTGACCACCTCTCTTACAATGCCATCGTATGACTGGTATAAGAATGGTGTGTTCTATACAAATACCGCAGTCAATAATATTAATGTAACAACACCCGGTTTTTATAAAGTAAAATCACCTACACCCTGTTACGGTACGGCCAGTATCAATGTACCCAATACGTTTACATCCAATGTAAGCATCTCGGCAAACAATGTTACGGTATTCTGTCCCGGGGATCCGATCAATGTGACCTTTGTTGCCACGGTGCAGGCAAATAATACATGTACGTACAGTTACCAGTGGTATAACGGTGCAACGGCTATAGGAACCAACAGCCCGTCTTATACAGCAACGGCGGTTGGTTCATACTACGTTGTGATCTCCTGCGGCAATTGTAAGGACACTTCCAATGTTATAAACATTACCATTGGCAATTGTTCCGGGGTTTGCGGTAATTATGATCCGCTGAAAGCAATTGGCAATGATGTGGGGGGTCCGGTTGATGAAATAACAGAACCGGTTTCGGATGCGTTGTTGTCCTACAGCATTAATATCAATCCACCAGTGGCAAGCCCGTGCAACGTGGTTACGTTCAGCGCCAATTATAATTTCACATCACCCCATTCGCCGAATGCAGGGGTGTTCTGGAATTTTGGCGATGGCTTTGGAGCAACTTCATCATGGGCCGGCATGTCGGGCACATCCACCGCGGCCCCGCATACATATACCACACCGGGCATTTATGTTGTATCTGCTTTAATGTATTCCAATTGTCCGCCACCGCCTACACCGCATATTTGCCCGGTGCTGGATACGATCCATTATGTAGTACCTGTTGCTGCCAATTTCGGATATAATGTGAACTGTAATGTGATCAGCTTATCAGACCTGTCAACAACATTACCAAGTCTGGGTTGCACCATCAGCGCATGGGCATGGACTGTTACCGGTCCGGCAGGCGCTTCATTTAATAACCCGGCGGCACAAAACCCTGTGCTTACGGTTACGCAGTCCGGCATGTATAATATTACACTCCTGGTAACATCCAATTGCGGGGGATGCCAGGCAACCATTACGTACCCGGTAAATATTACCGTGCCCACAGCAACATTTACGCCACCATCTCCCATTTGTGCCCTCACTGCTGCACCGTTCTCTGTTACAAACACACCGGGCTTTTCTTATAACTGGAATTTTGGTGATGGATATCAATCCAATTTAGCATCAACCAATCATGCATTTGCAGCAGCTGGTACAAGCCTGGTTACGTTAACGGTAACCGACCTGATGGGTTGTACGGCAACCAGCAGCCAGACGGTAACCATTTTACCGGCACTGACCGTTTCTATACCTACCGATAAATTCATATGCCCGGGTGCAAGCTTTACGCTGACGACCACGCCTGCCGTATTTACCAATTATCAATGGTATTTTAATGGCAGCCCGATAACCGGGGCAACAGGCGCCACGTATAACGCAACCAGCATCGGCGAATATTACGTGATCGTGAATAATGGAACCGGCTGTATTGCCAGGTCGAACAAAATGCATATCTGGCATCATCCAAAACCCATTGCCGATATACAAGGACAAACCATTCAATGCATCACCGGCGGAACAGGGAACATATATTTATACAACAGTATCACCAATCCCAATTATACATATCTCTGGACGGTGAACCCGGTGGCAGTATTCAGCCCGAACAATACACAGTTTGATGCCAATGTAACGGTGAATGCCACAGGCACCTACCAGTTCATTTTAACGGTAACAGATATTACCACGGGCTGCATTGCCAAAGACACGTTCTGTGTGTATGTTTACAATAGTCCCGCAGTAACTATTGCGCCAACCGGTTATTTATGCGAAGGCATCATGCATACGTACACGGCTACTGCAACACCTCCCAACCCGAATTATGTATATCAATGGAGTAACGGGGTAACCGGGATAAGTATGACCACGGCACAGGCCGGCAATTATTATGTGACCGTTTTAGATCCAGCAACGGGCTGTATTGCACAAAGCAACATGGTAACCATTAAGCGCCGCCCTTATGTAGCACTGTTCCCCATCGGTTGCGATACATTGTGCGATACTGCAAAATTAATTCCGCCATTGCCATTGGGCCCGGGACAGGCATACAATGGCGTGTATGTCATTAAATGGTATGTAGACGGAACCTATCATTCAACCGGTCCGGTTTTGAACCTGTCTGCATTAACATTGGGGCAACACCAGATAAATATTGTTGTAAACTTTATCGGGGATACCTGTGCTGCCACATCGGGTAAATACGACCTGTTCATTAAACACTGCGGCGACTGTGATTGCAAGGAAAGCCATTGGGGCGAGACCCAGTTAACGGAAGGAGAAAAGCCACCGGCTGCAAAAAATAATGTTAAAGCAAATATCCCACCGGTGGTCATTGGCAACCCGATAATTATAAATTGCGGGGTTGCACAAAAACTGGATTGCAATAAGACCTATACGATCAATTCTTCTTATATCTGCAAGGATTCTGCCTGTGCAGGCAAGGTCACGTATTCGCTGCAACCACCAACCGGTCCGGCCATTACCGGCAACAATGCATTTACATTTACCACGAACCAAACCGGTACATATATACTTACCATGTATGGCTGGTGTGGCAATAAGATCTGCGACAGCTGTGTCATTGACCTCATCGTTGACTGTAAAAAATGTGATTGCAAGGGCAGCAAGTGGGGAGAGAAAACATACAGCATAGAAAATATGACGAAACCATTTAACTGCGATAAGAACAAGACCATTGATGTAAAATGTAAAAAACCCATCACACTGAATGCTAACTACATTTGTGCAGATGCTTCCTGTAATGCAGCGGTAACATATTCCATGCAACCGCCGGTTGGTGCAGCAACCACCGGAACCCTGCCGCTTACCTTTACGCCCAATCAAACCGGGATCTATACGGTAACCATGTACGGCTGGTGCGGCAATACCATCTGCGACAGTTGCGTTGTTAAATTCAAAACAGAGTGCCCGGTTGATACCACCTGTTGTCCGTACGAGATAAAAGCAGAAGCAGGAACCATCAAATACGATCATGTGCAGATACCCAATGCCACGGTGGGCTCACAAACATTTACCATCAATGGGCTGGGGGCAGCCAATATTACAGAAGTGAGAGCCAATGTAGTAAGCTATACCATCACCGATAATTATGACAAGGAATGCATGAAGTGTGTAAACCTTCCCTTCACCTGGGCAAGTATCGCATCTGCAGCAAATATCGGCCCGGTGCCGGGATTGATCACCATGTATGGCGGAACAACGGTTCCATCCTTTAATGGAAGCGGTACAGGTGCTTATCAAAATCCACGGGAACTGGTGTGGAATAACGGAACGGTCATCCCGATACCGAACAATACCAATATCGGCATGAATTTTATTTTGCCGCCGATGCCGAAGATCGATTGTTGTGAACTGAAAGGAAGGATATGTGTGAAGTTCACGTTCCGGGACAATGACTGCAAAGAGTGTGAAGTGATCGCCTGTTTTGATTTTGTGATAAAGAAAAAATAGGTCAGTGTATCCGTTTGAAAAACAGGTGTCAGTCTTTTTCAAACTGGTACAATAATTAAATAGCGGATCCGTGGTTTTAAACCAAACCGGTTACTGTATGATGAGAAAAAAAATAATAACTGCCGGCCTTTTCTTTTGCCTGTTCTTTCCTGCAGCATCTGCACAGGGGGTGAAAGAAAAATTAAATATCAGCGGCAGCATGGGGGTTAGCTACGAAGGGTATGGCCTGAGCCGGAGCCCCTCGGGCTGGACGGGCTATGCACCCCGGAGACCATGGAACCAGGTACGCTTTAATTTTAATCCTAACTTTCAGTTTGGAAAAAATTTCAACCTGCCCTTCAATTTTAATTTTGCTGCCATACCCACCAATTTTGCCGGGCCCTATGCCGGCATCAAGAACCAGAACTTCGGGCAGTTCATCACCAACCCCATGAATAGCTTTGGCGTGAACCCAAAATACAAATGGGCAGAACTGCAGTTGGGTACGCAGTATTTAAAATATTCTGACCTTTCCACCGGTGATATCGGCATCTTCGGCGCCGGCATTGACCTGCGGCCCCGGTCATGGCGCTTTAAATTCTTTACAGGCATCTCCCAGGAAGGGGTTAATTATTTCAATGGTCCCCCAACAGTTACCGGAGCCTACAAAAGAAAGAACTGGATGCTGCAGGTCGGGAATGAAGTGGAAGGAAAATATTTGTTTGCCATAAACCTTGCCAAGGGAAAAGATGTACCCAACTCATCTGCCCCGCCACCACTTACCGTGAAGCCGCAGGAAGGTGTGGTGATCAGTATTGTGGGCGATGTGTATGTAGAGAATATCTATTTTAAAGCAGAGGCGGCGCAATCAACCTTCACAAAAGATGTAAACACGCCCGTAACAACATTGCTGCGTGGACTAAAACCGTTCATTGAACCGCATACATCCACCCTCACCGATTTTGCCGGCCAGGTATCAGCCGGAAGAAAGTCTGCCAACTTTGATATCGGGGTGATGGCCAAATACATTGGAGCCGGGTTTCAGACAACCGGCTATCCCTACCTGCAGCCGGACCGGGTTGATTATACACTCAACACACGATTCAATGCCTGGAAAGCCGCGTCGGGGAGTTATAAAATGAATGTGGTGGCAAGTCTTGGCCGCAGGGTGAATAATGTAAAGAACACGGCACTAAGGGCAAGCCAGTTCATCGGTAACCTGAATTGGTTCACCCAGTTCAACGAACACTGGAGCCTGAATGTGAACTACAATAATTTTGGTTTTCAGTCTGCCAGCGGCACCAATCCTTATGGTATAAAGAATGTGAGCAATGACCTGGGTATTAACCCGTCATTTACGTGGACGGGTAAAAAGATCATTCACCTGGTAAGCTTCAGTTACAATTACAGCAAGTACGACGAACGGGATGTGATGACGGGACTGACCACTTCCAACAATACCCATACGGCATTGCTGACCTATGTACCAACTTATTTTGAAAAAGACGTTTCGCCCGACTTCAGTGTGCTGTATTTTTATAATGATGTGCCCCTGGCAAAGATCAAACTGTTCACCATCAGCAGTGCGTTGAGTATGCAGGCTGCGAAAAAGAAACTGAAGCTGCGGGGACAGTTGCAATACACCCTGGGCAAGCTGAACAGTTTCAGCAGCAACAACAACCTCATCGCTTCCTGCAATATTGACCTTAAGCTGACGAAGAAACTGAACTGGAATACTTTTTTAACGACCAACTATTTCAAATACGGCAACGAGATTACACCTGTTGGCGCCAATTATTTAGAGAGTACCTGCCGCACCGGGTTCCAGTACCGGTTCGACACAAAAAAACAATGACATGCGAAAAATGATTTTGTTCATCATAGCAGCATTTATTTTTTCTGCAGCAACAGCGCAGATAAATTCCAACCTGGTATTGCAGGCACAACCACCGGCACAGTTATCAGAATGGGGAAACAGGAGGGAAGTGCTTACCCTGGTATTAAGCGCTCCCGGTGCAGTGGGCGGACAGTTTAAACTGAAAACAGAAATAAAAACACCGGATGGAACGGTCATTGCTTCCGCCGACCTGGCAAAGACAACAACATTCACCAACAATCCTACCGGTGCTACCATCTTATTTGCCAATGACGTGGTACCCCTGGAGTTCATGGTATTTACCGGCAGGTATAAAACATCATTACAGCGTACCGGTAAACTGCCGGCAGATAATTATATACTTTGTGTACGGCCCGTACGCCCGGCCGACTATGCGCCCCTGGGGGAAGAGCAGTGCAAGAATTTTTACCTGGCTACTACACAACTTCCTATTTTGATGAAGCCGTATAATGAAGAAGTGCTGGATGCAAAGATGGCGCAAACAGCCATCACGTTCCGGTGGACACCCGTTGTACCACGACAAGCATCACCGGTCACTTACCGGATACAGGTATTTGAAGTACTGTCCAACCAAAGCCCGGTGCAGGCATTGAGGAGCAACCAGCCATTGCTTGATAAAGAGATCCTGGCAGTCACCCAATTCATATGGCAGCCGCAATTGGCTTTTGCACCGGTCGACAGCAATGCAACAAGAAAATTCCCAACCTTCATCTGGACCATTCAATCGCTTGATAAGTCAGGGAATCCTGTGACCCAAACCGATGGCAATGGGGAAGGAAGAAGTGAGCCAATTATTTTTTTTGTAAACCCGGATAAAAACAAAAAGCCTGAAAATAAAATTAAAGAGTCCGGGAACTGATCAGGCTCTCTGATTATTGTTTAAGGGCGGCTGGTTTAACAGCTCTTAAAAAATTTCCCCGGCACTTCTTCCAGCATTGCTTCAATTTTTTTTGCGGCATTGGTTATAGAGAGGCCACCCAGGTTGGTGCAGCGCAGCGAGTGATGGATCTGATCGCCAACTGCTTTCATCGTTTCTATCACTTCGTCCAAAGGGACCAGGTGTTCGTAATCTGACAGGGCCATGTTGGCACAGGATACTGCATTGGTTGCAGCCATTACATTTCTTCCTAAACAAGGAGCTTCTACCCGGTTGCCAATGGGATCACAGATAATACCCAATGAATTTTGTAAAGCCAGCGAAGCGGCAGCAATGGATTGTTGCAAAGTTCCCCCTTTTAATTCTACGATGGCAGCAGCAGCCATGCCTCCACCCGAACCGGTTTCGGCCATGCAACCACCCACCTCTGCAGCAAAGGTGGCATGTGCAGCAATGAATACGCCGATCAACCCGGCAGACAACATGGCTTTCACCAATTCATCTTCCGGCAATTGCATAGAATGTGCTGTACCAAACAAGGCGCCCGGGAGGGCTCCGCAACTGCCGGCCGTGGGAGCAGCAACAATCACACCCATCGAACTTTTTACTTCCATCATGGCACTTACGTACATGATGATGCGGTTGTTGGTTTCACCGCCAATTAATTTATTGGCTTCCCAGGTTTCTTTAAACTGTACCGACTGGCTTCCTAAAATACGGTCGTCATAATGAGTGCCTTTCAATCCAAGTTGTATGGCATTACCCATGATATGAATGATGCCTCTCATTTTTTCAAATACTTCCGGGGCAGAAATATTTCCCCTGGCCATTTCATAATCAACTGCCAGTTCCCACAGAGCTTTGTTCTTACCGGCATTGTATTCCATCATTTCGTTGCAGGTAATAAAAGGTACTTTCAGATCTTTGCGTGCCATTACCGGTAAAACGGGTTGCAGTTGTTTGATGAATGAAACACCTTCCATCGCCTGCAGCTCTTTACAAATACCCTCATCAAAAAAAGCCTGCGATTTAATTTCAATAAAGGAAATTTTGCCTTTGTGAAATTCTATTTCATCAGATTCAACAGAAGCATTTAAAAAGGCAATGATATTTTCGGGTTTGTCACAATAGATCAATGTTTCAAAATAATCTCCTGCCATGGAAACCGGTACATCATCAATGGCGATCACTTCAATCATACCACCACCGGTGGAGATGGCGGTGAGTTTTCTTGTTTCTTTATTGTTGTGTAAAGTTATTTTATACAGGTTGGGGTGGCCATTGCCAATATCAACAATATTGATGGCAACATTGATGCCGGCTGTTGCCAGGTGTTTTTCAGATTCCGGTAACCGTTCATCATGGGCTTCCCATCCTAAAAAACCACCAAACAACCCCATATCCGATCCCTGGCTTTTGTGTGTGGTTGCCAGTGAGCCGTTGGGGTCAAATTCAACCAGTATGTCTTTGATGTTTTCATCCATTAGATCTCTGCACAGCCGGGCAATGCGTAAAGAGGCAGCACAGTGCGAACTGGAGGGGCCACGCATTACCGGACCGATGACATCGTTGAATATGCTGGGGTATGTACTCATTATGCCTGTTAAGTTACTGAATATTTTTTGGGTCAATTACAGGTTATCCTTCCAGAATTTTTCCATGCTCCGCCGCATATGCAGGGTGGTGTTCTTTCCCTGGCTGATGCCATGGTCACGCATGGGGTACGACAACATGGTAAACAGTTTGTTGTTTTTGATCAGCTCATTCACCAGTATTTCAAAATTCTGGTAATGCACATTGTCGTCACCTGTGCCATGAATGATCATGAGGCTGCCCTCCAGTTTACCGGCATGTGTTAACGGAGAGCCATCCCGGTAACCGGCAACATTATCATTGGGTAAACCCATGTAACGTTCCTGGTAAATATTATCATAAAGGGTTTGTTGGGAAACAAAAGCAACGGCAATAGCGGTTTTATAAACATCGGCATGGCGGAAGATACAGTGCAGCGACATTTGCCCGCCGCCGCTCCAACCCCAGATGCCAATACGTTTCTCATCAACAAAAGAATAGGTAGCCACAATTTTTTTAGCTGCCTTCGCCTGGTCATCGGCAGCCATTAAACCGATCTGCCGGTAAATACTTTTTCTGAAATCGCGGCCACGGGGTACACGGGTGCCACGGTTATCGATGCTTACAACAATATAACCCAGCTGATTGCTCAGGTACTGGTGCCAGAGGTTATCACCGGTGCCCCAGTTGTCCTGCACGGTAGAGCCGGCGGGCTCTCCATACACATGAACCAAAAGCGGGTATTTTTTCTGCGGATCAAAACTGATTGGCTTGATCATCCAGGCGTCCAATACCACCTCCCCGATATCTACTTTAAAAAATTCTTTGCTGCGCAAACCCAGCTCATTCATTTTTGCTTTTAAGGCCGCGTTGTCTTCCAGTAGTTTTATTTCATGGTGTGTATTCAGGTTGATCAGTGAGATACGCCTTGGTGTTGCTGCATTTTCAAAACTGTGTATGGCAAATTTGGCATCGGCAGATATCTGGTAACTGTGTTGCCCGTCCATACCAGCCGGTGATACCCTTTCTGCTTCCCCCTTCCCATCCAGCCTGCTGCGGTACAGGTAACGCCGGGTAAAATTTTCGGGCGAAGCAATGTAATATACAAAGCCGCCAACGGGGTCGATACAGTTTATGTTCACCACATCAAAATTTCCTTTGGTAATGAGGTTCATTTCTTTTCCATCCCGGGAAACTTTGTACAAATGCATCCAGCCATCTTTTTCGCTGGTCCATGTAAATGAGGTTGTATTGTCCAGCCACACAATATTATCATGTATATCTAAAAATGCTTCGTCTTTGTCGGTTAAAATATTTTTAAGCGCCATGGTTTTGGTGTTGCCTGTCCAAACGGTGTTGGTGTTCTGTAAACGGTTCAGTTGCTGTATCATCACTTCATCAGAACCGGGTATATACTCCATCCTGGCCAGATAATTATTGCGGGGATCGCCGGGAACTGAAAACCATTTTGTTTTTCCGCCTGCGGCAGAAATCACACCCACTTTAACGGCCGAATTGGCAGTACCCACTTTGGGATAAGGCAAAGGAATTGGTTTTGAATAATTGGAATCAACATTGTTGATCATGTAAAACGTGCCAACGCCCTTTGTATCCGATTGCCAGTAAGCAATATTTTTTCCATCGGGGCTCCAGCGAAACCCATCCCGGTTATCCAGCTCTTCTTCATATACCCAGTCAAATGTGCCATTGATGATATTGCCGCCGCCATCCTTGGTAAGTTGGGTAGTTTTTCCGGTGGCAATATCTTCCACATAAATATTCAGCTTGCTTACATAAGCCACTCTTCCTCCATCCGGAGAGAACTTAGCAAACATGAGTGTAGCTTCTTCAAGTCCTTTGCCTAGTTGAGTAAGCCTGCCATTGGCAAGATTCAGCACCCAATAATCGCCTCTTGAATTCTGGCGCCACACTTTACGGGTATTGGTAAAGACCAATAGTTTGCTGTTGTCTTCGCTCCATATATAATTGGCGATGGACAGTGGTTTGTTTGTTCCGGCAGGAATCAGCTGTTTGGCATTTACCAGAACGGTTCTTAACCTGCTTTCTGCATTGTATACCACAATATCAGTTCCTTTAGCCCCTGCATTGTTCTCCAGGGTAGAATAACCTTTGTTGTCTTTCATCCACCTTACCGGTCCAAAACCTTTCGACCGGTATACATTATTGGAGTAAATATCTTCCAGGGTTAATTTTTTTGTTTGCGCAAAACTGTTGCAGAAACAAAAAACGGCGAAGATGAAAATCAGGCTGAATGAAAGTTTGCGATTCATGTTGTGGATTTTATTTTAAAATAGTACGTATAGTTATTCAACCAGGTAAACTGCTCCCTTAATTGTTTTAAATTCAATCCGATTATCCGGTAGTTTTTTAAAGCGAACATTCCTGCCATTGCTGCTGATCTTACTGCCTGGTTTACATTCAATCCTGCAAACCTCCCCCGCCTTTGATACTATTTTAAGTTGTGTAACCATTTTATTTTTCCAGACAAAATCCAGCTCAAAGGCGCCTCTTGCAACCAACCCTTTGAATTCACCTTCACCCCATTCGTCGGGTAAAGCCGGTAATAATTTTATAAACCCGTCGTGCGACTGCATCAGCATTTCGGTAACAGCGGCGGTAACACCAAAAGAACCATCAACCTGTAATGCCCTGCCGCAAAGCGCAAAAAAGGAAGCAGTGCATTGTTCTTTCAAATACCCTTTGTAAATTTTATTGGCCCGGTTGCCATCATTCAGCCTTGCCCATAGAGCCATTTTCCAGGCACGTGACCAACCGG
The DNA here is from genome assembly GCA_016710165.1 of Chitinophagaceae bacterium. NCBI lineage: Bacteria > Pseudomonadati > Bacteroidota > Chitinophagia > Chitinophagales > Chitinophagaceae > Chitinophagaceae bacterium. The sequence goes on from JADJLJ010000004.1 coordinate 21,328, forward strand.
TAGAGGCATCTCCTCTTTCGTTCAATACTTTTTTATATGATTCAATCAATGCCGGAGTTCTTTTTTCGTACAACACTTTACCCGGGTATAATCCGTACATGTGTGAATAATGGCGGTGATTTTTTTCCAGCGATTTCCAGTCATCTGCCCATTCCTGTAAAGAGCCATCTTTACCAATTTGCGGGGGCACTAATTTTTCCCTGGCAGCTTTAACCTGTTGAATAAAGATGTCATCCTTTCCCAATATTTTTGCGGCTTCCATATAATAACCGAATAAATCATAAAGGATCTGCATATCAATGGAAGAGCCGGCACATATGGTTGTGCCTTCCCGGAATCCGGCGGTTACTTCATCAAAATAAGGTTTGTTGCCACCGCCATCCGGAAAGTTTTCGGGGGATGTGGAGGGATTGGTGACCAGCCATTTTCCATTGGGGTGTGGTACCAAAAAATCCATAAAGAATTGAACCGCACCTTCCATCAACGGAAAGGTTTCTTTTAAAAAATATTTATCCCTGGTGTATTGATAATGCTCCCATATATGTGTGCAAAGCCAGGCGCCTCCTACGGTAAATGTTCCCCAGGTGGGACCGTCCATCGGCGCTGCAACCCGCCATATATCTGTATTCTGATGAAATACCCACCCCCTTGCACCATAATGTTCACGGGCAACCTGTGTGCCCTGGTCGGTTAATTCTTTTATCATTCTTACCAGGGGTTCTGCACATTCCGGAAGGTTACCGCTTTCTACCGGCCAGTAATTCATTTGGGTATTAATGTTGGTGGTATATTTCGAATCCCAGGATGGATTCATATTGTCGTTCCAGATGCCCTGTAGATTGGCTGGTTCTGTTCCCGCCCTGGAAGAAGCGATCATAAGGTATCTGCCAAACTGATAACTCAATGCTGCCATAGAAGGATCGGGTTCTGTTTGAATCTTTTTCACCCTTTCGGGTGTAGGCAAAAAAGAATTTTGAGTACTGGATAATTGCAGTGAAACACGATTGAAATATTTTTTATGATCTGCTACAGCCGATTCCAAAATGGTATCGTAAGATTTATTTTCAATTCCGTTAAAATAATTATCTACCCGTTGATGCTGATCAGCACTCACATCTTTATAATTCACAAAATTGGTAGCCGCTGCAAAATAGATCGTTACAGAATTTGCATTTTCAATAATGAGATTCACATCGTCCGTTTTAATTGTGCCCCCTTCCGTTACTGCTTTTATTCTTGCCTCGTATTTCAGTTTCCCTTCTACTCCCATATAGTCGGCCGACTTTCCTGTAAGCACCAGTCCATCGCTGCCATAAGGATCCATTTTAAAATAATCAGTTGCATAATTGGAATGCGTTTGGTTTCTTTCTCCCCGGAGATTAGCGGTAAAAGAAATACTGCCTGGCTTATCAGCCGTAATACGAACAACAATTACCTGGTCTGGAGCAGAAGCAAGTACTTCCCGCTGATAAGTGATCCCATTGGAAATAAAACTAACACCCGTAATTCCGGTTTCCAGGTCAAGCCATCTTTTGTAATTGGTTATACTGTCCTGGTTCTTAAAAAACAAATGCAGGTTGGCCAGGCATTGGTATTTCATTTGTTCAACCGGGTAGCCCATTGTATTTCTGCCGAATAAATTGTGCGCCGCTAAATACTTTTCTTCAAAAACCAGTTTTTGTATTTCGGGTAAAACTTTATAACCGCCTTTAACAACGGTTGAATACGGGCCACCTGACCAATAGGTTTCTTCATTTAACTGAATGCGTTCTTCCCCGTTCTTTCCAAATACCATGGCGCCCAGGCGGCCATTACCAACCGGCAGGGCTTCGTCCCATTTTTTTGCAGGAGCAGCATGCCATAATAAAGTAGCCGGGTTAAAGGATTGTGTATTGATCTTCAGGGGGATCCCGGTTTTCTGCGCCTGAAGAGCGGATGCTGAAAGAAAAAAAATTACGAAAAACGGGAGCTTGTAATAATTCATCATTGAATATTCATTGAAGTGAGTGCAGAAAAACAAGATAATAAATAAAACATTCTCTGTATGAAAATATATTTTATACTTCGCACGGCATCCATTTTCTTATTTTCCGGAATTTTGCCGGGATTAGTTTTTTATGCTGCCCCTGTCTATTTTTGTATCCCGATGAATAAACAATTTTTTTCAAAAGAAGAGGCCTTTCAGAAAGCAAAACAATACTGTGCCTACCAGGAACGCTGCCACAGCGAGGTGAAGGAGAAACTCTACAGTTTTGGTTTGTATAGGAAGGAAGTGGAAGAACTGCTTTCGAAACTGATAGAAGAAAACTATCTGAACGAGGAACGCTTTGCCATCCAGTTTGCCGGTGGAAAATTCCGGATGAAGCAATGGGGCCGGGTAAAGATAAAATATACCCTCCGGCAAAAGCAGGTAAGCGAATACTGTATAAAAAAAGCGCTGGCCGGCATTCCGGAAACGGATTATTCAGGAACCATGCAAAAACTCTTCGACCAGAAATTAAGAACACTAAAAAGCGAAAAGAACATTTTTATCAAAAAAAGAAAACTGCAGGATCACCTGATGCAGAAAGGATACGAGCCGGCATTGGTAAATTCACTGATCGCCGGGATCTAGTTCCATACACTGGTCCATGTAAAAATCGAACATGCCCTCCCGGTCCCCCGACCACTACCTTTGGTTTATAACCGCTTAACATAAAGAAGTCCCCCCAACTTATTGCCTCTTAGTATCTTAGCTGCTTATGAAGCCTATCAAACAGCTCCTCATCATAACGATATCATTCTTCTTGTGCACCGTTGCCAACGGCCAGCAAGGCACAAAAGAAGAACCCGTGTTCGTGCTAACCGTATTGAATGAAAGATCGCAGCCGGTAGAAGCTGCCACATTGGAGTTGATAAAGGATAATAAATTAGTGAAAGCTGCCATCACAGATGCAAAAGGCCAGGCCCGGTTTGAAAAGATCCCGGCCGGGAACTATACTTTTTCCATTACCAGCAAGGGCTACCATCCGAAAACCACGGCGAATTATTCTTTTCCTTCCACCATAAATACGGCAACGGTAACATTGCTACCCTCCGGCACCACGTTGCAGGAAGTAAGCGTATCATCCCGTAAACCCTTTGTACAGAACAAACAGGGCAAGGTGATACTGAATGTAGAAGCAGCCGTTACCAACGTGGGCTCAACCGTGCTGGAAGTGCTGGAAAAATCACCGGGCGTTACCGTGGACAGGAACGGGGGCATCGCACTGCAGGGCAAGACGGGCGTTTTGGTCCTGGTAGATGATAAACCCACGTACCTGGGTGGAGCAGAGCTGAATAATTTACTCAGCAGCATGAGTTCGGCACAGGTGGAGCAGATAGAGCTGATGACCAACCCGCCTGCAAAATATGACGCCAGCGGCAATGCCGGCATCATCAACATCAAAACAAAGAAGAACAAGGTGAAGGGATTTAATGGTTCATTGACCGTTGCAGCAGGCCAGGGCGTTTACCCCAAGAACAACAACAGCCTGGTTTTTAATTACCGCTCCGGCAAGATCAATACATTTCTTACCTACAGCATGAACCTGAATAAATACCTCACCGATATTTATGCGTACAGGAAGTATTATGATGACAATGGTGCGGTCACTTCTATCCTTGACCAGCCCACGTATTTTTCCGGAACGGTTTTTAATAACACCATAAAACTGGGAGCGGATTATTCTGTTACTCCCAAAACAACCGTCGGTATTGTACTGGGAGGAACCACCATTCAGCGCAAAGGAAAGAGCCGGGCCAGCGCTACCTGGTTAAGCCCGGCAGGAGTGGTGGATTCAGCCATCAGTACCGGCAGCAGCAGCGACAACCATTTTAAAAGCGGGCTGGTAAATGCAAACCTGCGGCATACCATTTCAGCAAAGCAGGAACTGGCAGTGGACATAGACTGGCTGAATTATGCCATCCGCAGCGAACAGTATTTCAATAACCGGTTGCAGTCATCCGGTGGTTACAATGAAGCATCGCAGGGAAATATTCCTTCTGCCATCCATATTGTAAGCGGGAAGGTCGATTATACACAGCGGTTTGGGAAGAACAGTACCTTACAGTCGGGATGGAAATCATCGCATATCAGCACCGACAATACCGCTTCGTACCAGAATTTTCACGGAACCGCCTGGAATGAGGATTATAACAAGAGCAATCATTTTTTATACAAGGAAAATATCCATGCCCTGTACAGCAGCCTGGAAACGAAGTACAGAAAATTCTCCCTGCAGGCGGGGCTTCGGTATGAATACACGGGCTACGATGCCAACCAGCTTGGCAATGTGCTGCAGAAGGATTCAGCTTTCTCCCGCAATTACAGCGGTTTGTTCCCCAGCGGTTACATCAGCTACCAGGCCGATTCTTCCAACAGCTTTACGGTTACCATTGGCCGCCGGATCGATCGGCCTGCTTTTCAGAAACTGAACCCGTTTACGTTCATCATTAATAAATATACCTACCAGACCGGCAACCCTTTCTTCCTGCCGCAGTACAGCTGGAATATAGAACTGGGTCATCAATACAAAAGCATAGTCACAACTAGCGTCTCTTACAGCATCATTAAAAATTATTTTTCGCAGTTGTTCTTAACCGATACCGCAAAAGGGATCTTGTATTATTCAGAAGGGAATGTAGGGCGTACGCACAATATCGGCTTATCCGCCACGCTGATCGTATCGCCGTTCAAATGGTGGTCGCTTACTGCCCAGGCGGTGTTCAATCACAAAGAGCTGAAGGGATATAACGGCAATGCCAATTTCAGATCCGATATCAATCAGCTCAACATCAACATCAGTAACCAGTTCACGGTCTTAAAAAAATACACGGCAGAGATATCCGGGTTCTATACCAGCCGGGCAAGGAATGACCTGCAGGAGGTCTTATATCCTACCGGGCAGCTATCGCTCGGTGTGGCAAGACCTGTGCTGAAAAAGAAAGGCACGCTGAAATTCAGCGCCCGGGACATTTTTTATACCAATGCCATGGAGGGACTCACCCAGTTTACCAAGGCCACCGAATACTTCATCCTCCGCAGGGACAGCCGGGTGTTCAATCTTTCCTTTACATACCGGTTTGGCAAGGCCTACAAAACGGTTAAGCGTTCAAGTGGAAGTGCGGGTGATGAGATGGAGCGGGTAGGGAATGGTTAGGTTTTATAACAAAACAAATAATTTTATTGGCGTCACTATTTTTTTTTGCTTCTCCAAATTCTTCTGAACGCAGCCGAAGGATCTGTCAAGACAAAAAGAAAAGGGAAAAACAATATTTTATTTCAATTCAGCTTTCCAGGATGATGCCTAATTTTATACCCTATGCAGATCGTTGTCCTCATCATTTTCATTGGGGCCATTATCTATACGGTATGGTGGTTACAAAAAAGCAAGGTGCTGGTAAAAGAACCGCTGCCGTTTCAAATAAAGGAAATACTGGAGGAACAGGTACCCTTTTACCAGCAGTTGCCCGAAAATAAAAAGGGCAGTTTTGAGGAACGTACCAAACAATTCCTGGCCCAGGTAAAGATCACCGGCGTTAAGACCCGGGTGGAAGACATGGACCGGGTGCTGATAGCCGCCAGCGCCATCATCCCCATTTTTAATTTCCCCGGCTGGCAATACAGGAACCTGCACGAAGTGTTGCTCTACCCCGATTCTTTTGATCATAAATTTGAACAGCAGGGTGCCGGCCGAAATATCCTGGGCATGGTTGGCAGCGGCGCCCTCAACCATGTGATGATCTTATCGCAGTTTGAACTGCGGCAGGCTTTTACCAATAAGACCGGCAAGAACAATACAGCCATCCATGAGTTTGTACACCTGGTTGATAAAACCGATGGCGACATTGACGGCGTGCCCGGGGCCCTGCTCGGCAAAAAATACATCATACCCTGGCTGCAGCTGATGCAAAAAGAGATGGAGTTCATACGGGATGAGCGCTCCGATATCAACCCCTATGGGACCACCAATGAAGCCGAATTCTTTGCCGTGGTGTCTGAATATTTTTTTGAACGTCCCGACTTTCTGAAACAAAAACACCCGGACCTGTATGCGTTGTTGCTGAGGATATTCAGCCAGCCACTCTAATAAGTATAAGAGTGAAACAATAAAAATTTATTGAGGAAAGCACTTTCTGATCATATTTCTTTTTCTTTTTTGCTTCTCCAAATTCTTCGGCTTCGCTCAGAAGTAACAAATCCTTCGACTACGCTCAGGAGGAGCCCGGAAATCGATTACATCCCGATTTCCTCCGCCAGCTGGCGGACTGATTAAGCCTTGGTACTACTGTGGCTTGTACTTCGGTAACCTGTCTGACGGCAGGCAGGTTCTATTCGTAGGGTCAAACAGCTCACTTTATATTCAAAGTATTATTGTATAATCTTTCCTGCCTTATCCCGATAGCTATCGGAATTGTTTCTCCAGAGCGGAGCCTAAGGATGTATCAAGACAAAAAAGAAAAGTAGAAAACCCTGTCATTCATCAAGCATCTCCCTCCTTTCGTCAAACGGATTTTTCCCCCGGCCCCCGGCCCTCTTTCTTTGTACTGTAAACAGGATACGACCTTATTATTTCATCACTAAAAAAATAAAGCCATGAAAACAATGATCAGTAAAGCCATGATGCTGGTTGCTATAGCAGCAGCGCTTCTTTCTTTTTCGCCCAGGTTTGGCGGCGAGGGATTTGAAATACTCCTGAACGGGAAAGTGCTGCTGCAGCAATTCGGCAAAGACCTGAACACGGTGAAGAACCTGCAGCTCGGCCAGGTATCAGCCAATGACAAACTCACCATCCGTTATCACCACTGCGGGAACGTAGGCAAGAACAGGGTGGTTACCATTAAAGACGGGCAGGACCGGGTATTAAAACAATGGCGCTACAAGGACAGTGAATCCCGTGTTGCCGAAATGCAGTGCAGTACACAGGACATCATCACCCTGAAGAAAGCAGGCACCGATGTTTTTAAGATCTATTATTCTTCCAGCGAATTACCCAATGGACGGATGCTGGCATCCATTTCGGTCGGGAACAATGATGCGGTGAGCAGGAAGTAAATTTTGGTCCAGGTACAGAGAAAACTGCGATTTAAGATTACTGCTCTTATTTTAAGAGTAGAGAACTTATGCTGAAGCTACAGTAGCACAAAAGCAGAGTAGAGTTGTATGGCAGGAACGGGCTGTAATCGTTCCTGCCTAGATTTTTTGTTTCTTTTGTATCAAGGCAAAAGAAAAAGTAAGAAAAGAACCAAAAAATCCCGATAGCTAGCGGGACCTAATCGATTACATCCCGGTTGTGTCCGCCATTTGGCGGACTGATTAACCCCAATGCTACTGTAGCTTCAACAGCAGTTCCCGGTCCTTAGGTTTAAATAGCTGTTTGCTGTTTAAACCCAAGAACAACGAAGGGCTCCCCCAAAAATGTAACCAATAAAAATTTGCAGCGCTGCAACTCATGCCACAAATCTTATAGGTTTTTCAAATGCCTGAGGTCCTTCTCCGGGTGCTTGCCCTCATACTCAGCAAAAAAAGCCACGATCTTTTTAAAATCGGCTTCTTCGTCATTGCCGGTAAAAAAGGCTTCACCAACCACAACCTGTTTGTTCTTAAAATCCAGTGCCACCGGTAATATGGGCACCTGTGCTTTTTTGGCGATATGATAAAAGCCGCTGCGTAAACCATTCACCCGCTTACGGGTGCCTTCGGGCGCCAGGGCCAGCAAAAAATCTTCATTGCCAGCAAAAAGTGCAGCAGCCTGGTCAACCACACCATGCTTGCTGAACCGGTCAACCGGTGTACCGCCCAGTTTTCGCAGCACCCAGCCCAGCGGACCTTTAAACAGTTCCTGCTTCCCTAAGAATTTTGCATGAGGTATATTGAGTTCCCTGCGGGCGGCAAAGCCAACCATCACGTCTTCCTTGCTGGTATGCGGCGCCACCGCTATCACCATTTTTTTAAGATGATGGGGAAAACTGCCGGTGATCTTCCAGCCGGATAATTTCCAGTATAGTTTCAGGATCAGGCGAACCATAAGGTAAGGTAAATAAAAAACCTATAAGGTTTGCTGCGCCGCCGCTGGCAGGTAGTGTTTTGTTTTGAATATTTTGTGACCTGTCATGCTGAGGAACGAAGCATCTCAGGTTAAGCAAACGATCCTGATTAGGAGATCCTTCGTACCCTGCCTACCGGCAGGCAGGCTCAGGATGACAATCATTCAAAACAGGACACTACCTGCCAGCCTTAAAGGGTTTAAAAAATTGAAATTCCGTCTTTCTTCTTTAAATTTAAACATTGCAGGAACGGTTGCTTTAAAACTGCGGCTGACATCAATCATTTCAGCGGCTGAAAATGATCAGCAGACCTGTTCCCTGAACAGCGCAATTTGTATGACGTTATTTTCCCTAAACCTATTTTTCACTTATTCATAAAATATGAAATCAGATTACGAGATCGCCCAGGAAACACCGCTCCGGCCAATCACATCCATTGCCACCGATATGGGCCTGCCCGCAGATATGCTGATCCCGTTCGGGTATCACAAAGCCAAAATAAATATCAAAGAATTTGATGAAAAAAAGATCGCTTCATCAAAACTCATACTCGTAACGGCCATCACACCCACCAAGGCCGGTATCGGTAAAACAACCACTTCCATCGGGCTGGCAGACGGCTTAAAGAAGCTGAAGAAAAATGTGGTGCTGGCATTGCGGGAACCATCGCTCGGCCCCTGCTTTGGTATGAAGGGCGGCGCTGCCGGCGGCGGCTACTCACAGGTGATACCCATGGAAGAGATCAACCTGCATTTCAACGGCGACTTTCATGCCATCACGGCCGCCAACAATACCCTGGCCGCCCTGCTCGATAACTATCGTTTTTATAACCGCGGCAAACCCGAAGGCATCAAGACCGTTCTGTTCAAACGCTGCCTGGATGTGAATGACCGGGTGCTGCGTAAGATCGTGACAGCATTGGACACGCCCAATAACGGCATCCCTTCCGAAACCGGGTTTGTGATCACCCCGGCGAGTGAGATCATGGCGGTGCTTTGTCTTTCGGAAGGACTGGCGGAACTGCGCCAGAAAATTGATGAGATGCTGCTGGGCTTCACCTTTGCCGGAAATGGCTTCACCACCAAAGACCTGGGCGTTACCGGCGCCATCACAGCGCTGCTGAAAGATGCCATACAGCCCAACCTGGTGCAAACACTGGAAGGTACACCGGCCATGATACACGGCGGGCCATTTGCCAATATCGCACATGGCTGCAATTCATTGATGGCAACCAAAACAGCCTTGCAGTTTGGCGATTATGTTGTTACCGAAGCCGGCTTTGCCACAGACCTGGGTGCCGAGAAATTCTTTAACATCAAATGCCGCAAGGCGGGATTGCAGCCGGCCATGAGTGTATTGGTAGCCACATCGCAGGCATTGAAACTGAGCGGCGGCGCCAACGAAAAAACAATGATGCTGCCCGACAGGGAAACACTCACCAAAGGATTACGCAACCTGGAAAAGCATATTGCTATTTTAAAATCATTCAAACAACGGGTACTGGTATCACTCAACCGTTACCATTTTGATACCGACGAAGAGATCGCTTACCTGCGTAGCTGGTGTGCGGAAAAAGAAGTAGCGTTTGCCGTCAATGAATCCTTCCGCCTGGGTGGCGAAGGTGCATTGGAAATGGCGCAGGCGGTGGTGGATATCTGTGAAACGCCCCCGGTACCGCTTCAGCATACCTATGATACAGAAGATGATATTGAAACAAAGATCCGTAAGATAGTAACCACCATTTATGGAGGAAAGGATGTGGTGCTGTATAAAAAAGCGCAGGAAACATTAAAGAAGATAAAAGCGCTGGGACTGGAACACCTGCCCGTGTGTATGGCAAAAACACAATACAGTTTTACACACAACCCCGCCATCAGCGGACTGGATGGTGATTTTAAGATCGATGTGGACGACCTGGTGATCAGCAAGGGAGCCGGGTTCATTGTAGCCGTATGCGGAGAAATGGTCCGTATGCCCGGTCTGCCCAAAGTACCACAGGCGAATTTTATTGACGTGGTGGATGGAAGGATCACAGGCGTGAGTTAAGGGAGATCACTCCTTTAATTTCTTAGTCAGGTTGTCAAACGGTTTAAAAGGCACTTTGCTTAAAAACGATTTCGACATCCAGCCGGGGATATTGCCCCCGGAATCCGTTCCGGTTCATAATAAATGCTTGTGGTTTACTATATAGGCATGGTAACCTTCCAACGGGTACGGTGAGGCACCCGTTTTTTATTTCTTTGGAGGCATTGGTATCAATACACTCGTTCTTTTTTTATAATCCTCAAAAGCAGGATTGCCTTTGTATTTCCTTTCCAGCATAGGAATACCTGAAATAAAGACCAGCAACCCGGTAATCGAAAGCGGGCCTATGATAAACCAGAAAGCATCTGGGTATGGAATGGTAATGAAAAAAATGCCCCACCACATCAGGATCTCCCCAAAGTAATTCGGATGCCTGCTGTATTTCCACAAACCGGTTTGCATGATTGAGCCGGGCATTTTTCTGTTTTTAATAAAAACAGCCAGTTGCCAATCGGCCACAGCCTGAAAATAAAAACCAGTCAGCCAGCAAAAAAAGCCAATCCAGGTAAATCCATTCCAGGTATAAGGCGTTTCAACAGCAGCGTGTATTACCGGGGAAAGAACGATAAGGAGAAATAATCCCTGCAATAAAAAAATCTGTAAGTAACTGCGCCAATAAAATGACTTTCCCCATTCATCCCGCCAGGCCTTGTATCGAAAGTCTTCTGTTTTGTTTTTATTGCGGGTATATATGTGTATGCTTAATCGTAAACCCCATGCAGTAACCAGGGCATATAAAAGTAAATTAACCGAAGGGGCCGGATAACTTAATAAAAGATAAATACACAGTATAATATACCCCATGCCCCAGGCAATATCAGCAATATCATTTCTTTTTTTTATTACGGCAGCTATAAACCAACAGGTAGCATAAATGAAAATGATGAGGAAGCAATGTATGAAAACGGTAAACATTTATGCCACCCATTTTACAATATAATAACCGGCTGTGCTTACAATGCCAGTAAGCACCGAACCCCAGATGATATCAATAAAAACAATGGGTAACGGCCAGTCTTTTAAAGTGGCTAAGTTGGTAAGATCGTACGTGGCGTAGGTAAAAAAACCAAACAGCGCCCCTGCAATAATTGCTTTTGCCAACGAATTTTTTTCAACAGCTGGCAAAATGGCAAAATAAAAAATGCCGATAATGAACAGGAGGTAAAAAATAATGGCAGCGGGCCAGTTTACTTTATCACTTAAAAAACTACCCAGGTATTTTTTGTATAGATCTTTTGCAATAAAACCCAGCCAGGTCATATCTACAGCAAAAAATACTATAGTGGTGAGCAGGTAACTGATAATGAGTTTAGAAAACGACATGGTATAAAGTTAAACCAATTACACTATTAAATGTTTTACGGGCCCGGTAAAAAAATGAAATATATTTGGGTATGAAAAATTTAAAACAATACTTTTTGCTAAGAGAAGATATTACCTATCTTAATTTTGGCTCCTTTGGAGCCTGCTTAAAACCGGTATTTGAAAAATACCAGCAGTTTCAGCTGGAACTGGAACAGGAACCCGTACAATTCATTACCGTGAACGGCCTGAAGTATCTTGAAACAGCAAGGGAAGCATTGGCGGATTATGTGCATTGCCATAAAGATGACCTGGTGTATGTAACCAATCCATCCTATGCAGTGAATGCAGTAGCCAAAAGTTTTAACCTGCAGCCCGGCGATGAAATACTAACTACTGATCTTGAATACGGCGCCTGCGACAAGACCTGGGAATATTATTGCAAAAAAGCCGGTGCCAGGTATGTAAAGCAACACATCACATTACCGGTTCAATCGAAAGAACAGTTTGTAGCAGAATTTTTTAAAGGGCTCAGTCCTAAAACGAAACTGGTTTTTCTCAGTCATATCACCAGCAGCACCGGCCTGCGCCTGCCGGCGGAGGAAATATGTGCGCTGGCAAAAGAAAAAGGCATTATGACCTTTGTGGATGGCGCCCATGCACCGGGGCAGATACCCCTGGACCTGCAGAATACTCCTTTTGATATGTATACCGGCGCCTGCCATAAATGGATGATGACGCCCAAGGGAAGTACATTCCTGTATGTAAAAAAAGAATACCAGCACCTGGTTGATCCGCTGGTGGTAAGTTGGGGTTATAATGCCCTGTTCCCATCCTCATCCAGCTTCCTCGATTATCACCAGATGAACGGCACCCGGGACTACTCGGCTTTTTTAACCATACCCACGGCCATCGGGTTCATGAAAGAGCATAACTGGACAGAAGTGGCCGCAGCATGCAGGAAATTGGTAAGAGACAACGCCCCTGCTTTTTGTGAACTGCTGGATACCACAGCCCTTGCGCCACTCCATGATGATTTTATGCTGCAGCTCTGCAGCGCCGAAATAAGAACAAGTGAACCCGAAAAACTGCACCGGCATTTTTTTGATCAGTATAAGATCGAGATACCGGTAATGCGCCACGGCGATAAAGTGTACCTGCGCTATTCCATCAATGCCTTCAACAGCCAGCAGGACCTGGATACATTGTTTGATGCGATAAAGGAGATAAAGAGAAAGACGGATCTGATCGGGAAATAAATACAGGATACAAGATACCAGGTTCAGGATAGATTCCGGTTATGTAAAAGTTATTTAAGTTTTCAAGCTGCATCCCGGATCTTGTATCCTGGATCCGGGATCTCGTATCCTGCATTTCGTTCTCTACTCCTTCAACTTCTTCGCCAGGTTACTGAAGGTTTCAAAAGGCCCCTTGCTCACAAAGGAGTTTGCCATCCATGCCGGAATGCTGCCCGCAGGATCCAGTTCCACTTCATAATAAATGCTCAGGGTCCTGGGGGTGGGCATGCTCACCTTCCACCAGGCATTGTACTTTGTAACCCTCACCAGTCCTGATTTTTTAGCGATACGCTTCGGCATGCTGGTGCCGGTGATGGTCATGAATTTCGGAAGGCTGTCGGTATTGATCTGCATATGGATCACCACATCCCGGTTCGACATGGGCCAGGGAAGGAGCGTTTCGGTATGATAAATATAATCATGCGGTGAACTTACCTGTACCAGGCTGTTGGCCTTTGAATGGTAGATCCATTTACTGAACTGCGGCACATCCGAAAGAATGGCGATCAGTTTTGAATAGGTGCCGGTAAGAACGGCTTCCACCTTTACGGCTTTGTAATCGGCGTTGGGCACATCCGACGAATACACTTTGATACCATTCTCGTTCTTTTCCAGCTTCCATTTGCGCTGGCTGTGACTTATACCCGGAAGGAGAATGATGAACAGAAGAAAGATGATCTTTACCATATGGGTACCTGGGTGGTTGATGTAAAATTACGGCAGTCTTTACAATAACCGTATTTCCCGGTGAATAAGCCGGGAAAGCTTGCAAAAAATTCCGGGTATTTGTACCTTCCGGTAAAATAAGGATCATGCTGCAACGAACCGCCACCATTACCAGCCTTTGTATATTATTACTTGCATCCTGTGTAAGCTATAGTTCGGGTGAACATGATTATATGCGCCCGGTCTATGTCTATCCCGGCGTAGGGCTGGGAACCATCATTGCCGTGGTCATCTCCTGGAGCAGGAACAAGTCTGTCCTTTGGGCCATTGTGCATGGCTTTTTCGGGTGGCTATATGTTATCTATGCCCTCATCGTGGGAACGAAAAAGGATCAGTAACGGCAGTACGGGCGCCTGAACAGGTCAGATCTGTGCGGCGCTTATATTTTGCCCTGGAATTTATCCGTTACTTTATTGAAAAGGCCTTTGGCGCCTTCTTTCAGGTCTTCCAGTTTCTCTTTGGCCTTTCCTGCCAATTCACTTTCTTTTGCTTTTTCCAGCAATCCTTCCGTTTTCTCTTCCACTTTTTCCTTTACGTTTTCAAAAACGTCCCCGGCTTTTTTAAGCAGGGTTTCTTTGGTACCTTCCGGTGCTTTGATATCCTGGTTCATAAAATATATTTTTAAGTGAGTAATCTTGTAAGGTACAACGCCGGGAAGCCGGAAACTATGACAACCGTTCTGTTTTCGGGTGATAATTGGTAGATGAAGAAATTCCTTTTAGTTTGAATAAGTATCTTTATTTTCAACAGGCCCCGGCAAGGGTATTGAAAAAGCATATAAAAATGATCGAACAAACAGAACTGCTGGTAAGCAAATGGGAGTATAACCCGCCGCTGAATACCCTTGAAGATACCCCAGACAAGCTGACCAGTTATATTACGCTGGATGTGATGAAACTAAGGGCCGCCAGCAAAAAAGGCATTGCCTGCCGCTTTACCTGCGAATTTGTTTTTGAAAAAAGAACGCTGCTGGAATACGTGGCCGCCAACACCTATGTGATCGACTTGCCCGACCTCATCGACCGGAACGAACTGCAGACCATGATCCGGAATACCTACAGTTTATTCAAAGACAAATTTGACATACGAAAACTGGGAACGGCGTTGCAGGATAAAACACTGCTGCCTTTTGATGAATCCCGGTACGACCTGGAGCCGGTACTTGCATTGCTTAATCAGTAAATATTTATTTTTTACCACGAAGACACGGAGAGGGGCACAAGGTTCGGGATACAGGATGCGGGATACGAGATACAAGATACCGGATACAGGATGCCGGATACGGGATGCCAGGTGCCTCGCCCCGGTTCCTGTCTTCACGGACCGGAACAATTGGTTTGACTGCTTTAATCTTTCCAGCGGCTCCGCCAATTCACTTATACGCCCCGGTTCCTGTCTTCACGGACCGGAACAATCCCATTAAACCCATCGCCTTGGTGCACTAACAAGGGAGGTTGATACTGGTTGTTAGGTGCTGAACCCGATCTTTTCCCGGTCTTCCCATTTTCTTTGGGCGGCCTTATCATCAAGCAGGCTTTCTATTGCCTTGTAAATAGCTGCCAGTTGTGCATCGTGTTCACCTATCCGTTCATGAAGTTCGCTACGAAGTTCTTCCAGCTTTTCAGCCAGACCTTTGTGCTGCATTGCCATTTGCTTTAACGAAATGAATGCACGCACCACCGCAATACTCATTTTTATGGCTTTTCTGCTTTTCAACACATTGGCTAACATGGTAACCCCATGTTCGGTAAATGCATAAGGAAGGTACTTCGCTGTACGGTTCCTGGGTAAGTTTTCCATCATCACATTTTGTGATGATGGAAAGTTCTTCCACTCGTTTGCCGTAATTCTAAACATAAAGTCTTTCGGGAAGCGGCTTGCATTTCTTTTTACGGCCTGGTTCATCACTCTTGTTTCTACTCCATAAAGTGCAGCAAGGTCAAAGTCAAGCATTACCTTTTGTCCCCTGATCTCATATATCCTGTTCTGAATGCTTTGTATTACCTGCACGCTTTTTTGGGTTGAAAATAGCAGGCCAAACAACAAAATTTAAGAAAAATAACCCATGCTGATCAGGTGTTTTTCACCCTGGTTTGTCTCACAAACCGGAGTATTGGAGATAAAACCTAACCGCAAAGCCCGCAAAGGAAATGCACGCAAAGGACAAGAAGGATATACTATAGACCAGGAATCACAAACCAGAACGTAGTTGAACATTGATCATTGAATATTGTGTATTGAGTATTTTAACATGCCTCCCCGGCCCCGGTTCCTGTCTCCACGGACCGGAACAATTCCCATTAAGCCCATCGCTCACCCTGGTGCATGAACTGGTGGTGGTTGATAATAAAAAAACCGGGTGTAATTAATGACCCGCTTGTTAAAGGCGGCATTAACCCGAACCCCGGTTTGCGATGTAAAGATAGGAACAGGAAATATGATAGCAATAATTTTGGCAAGATACAGACATACTACGCTGCAATTTCTTTGTAGTATATCTGCGCCTAAAAGTTAAACTCACCGATAGCTCCTTCAAATTGCGCCTTGGGAATGAGGTTGATTGTTTTGTAAAGAGTTGGTAACTTATCTTATAATTTAGCACCTTAAATTTTCTTTAAAATAATTTTCAGTTTTTTTGTCAGTAAAATAAACATAACATCCCTTCATCCCTCTCGTCATTAAAACTCGGTAAATATTTTTAACGTGCTCCTCGAATTTTTCTTTGCTTCGTTTTAAAGTTGGGTCCTTGGTGGCAGTTTTATCCCCAATCAATTTATTTGTTTTTGAATCATAAATTAAATCATTACCAACAATTACTCCAATGTAATCAAACTCGAAACCCTGTGCGGTATAAATACAACCAACTTGTTTTATACCTTCTGGCCTATATGCCCATTCGTACCATTTTACATAGCCTTTAGGGGGCTTAATATCACCATGTGTTTCCCACGGCATTTGAAAATCCCCGATTACAATGTCTTTAATAAACTCGCCATTTTTATCTAAGGATTTACTCCAGGGCCAGCAAAATCCAGCAACCATTCTTGCAGAATTGGGGTGTTCAGCTTCTTTTTTAATTATTAAATCGTAAACCTTTTTTGGCGAATCTAATATTTGAAAATCAAAAACCTCGGTTTTCCCTAAAACCCTTTTTTCATCTGAATATCCGAGTACCGATTCTAACCATAACAAATAATCATTAGAACCCATGCAACGATATTGTGTTTCAAGAGATGTTTCATAAACTTTGCAGCCATATTTACCTGCAGCCTCTTTGATTATCTCTGAATTGCCAATTTCTTGAGACCGCACACTTTGCCTATCATCAATAAAAAATACTGAAGTTTTAGCACAACGAACTAATTGTGTAATTTGTGGCATATCAGTTCTGTCTTCAATTTTTGTATATTGAAAATTGCTTGTTTTTTCTATCCTATGTGCTTCATCAATTAATACAATGTCAAGCTCATTTTCTTTAACTCGTGATGGTAAAAAGCGATACAAGTTTGAAAAAAGAATTTCACCCTCTTTACCTATAAGATTTTTAAGACCTTCGATAAAAGGCTTGGATTTGCAACCATAAAAGACTTTCTTTTTTCTTTGAGCCGCTTCGGCAAGAATATTTAATGCAATAACTGACTTGCCGGTACCTGGGCCACCATGAACAACTATTACAGATTTTTGTTTGTTCTTTTCTGCTTTACGCACTTTTGACCAGATCAAATTTTTTGCAACAAGCTGTTCATTTAATAGTGAAAATACAACTTCATTCGAAATAATTTTATGAACATTATCTAAAAGTTTTTTGGATGGCCTAAGTGGACTTCGCATAAACCGATTAAATATTTCAAAACCACTCCCCTTTGAAAGGAGATCTTTAATTTTATTTGCTAATTCTTTTACATCACCTTTGGTATAAACAGGAAACTCTTCGTATATTTTTTTATAGATTGGATCAAATAATCCTGAGTTTTCGATTTTTGTATAATTGTGACAATACGCACAGCTAAACAAAGCCAGCGGAGATTTTGTGTCAAATTCAGAAACAAAACTCTTTATATAATTTGTGTATCCCTTGACTTGTTGAGATGGGTGGGCGACAATTCTATTTCTTTTCCCTGTAACTGTTTCTACTTGAAATTTTTCTTCAAAATTACCTTCATCCTCCAAAGCAATAACACTTTTCCATTGTTTCAATTCAATTAGAACAATATTATCATTTTGTGCAGCGTCTTTACCAAATAGCAGACAATCAATTCTTAACCCTTGATTATACGGCACCTCATATTCAAGAGCAATCATATTATCAGTAAGACCGGCGATTTCGATTATGTCACGAACTCTTGACAAAGAATTCTGCCACGAATCCATTTCGGGTTCCCCAACTCGTTTACCAAAACGTAGAAAAAAACTCTCAACCATTATATCAGTAAGCCTATTCTCTCTAATATCTTGGACAAATTGAGCAGTGGTATCTTGATATATCAACATAATTATAACTCATTGTATTTTTTTGCAGACCCCTTCGCTTTATCTACCGGATATTTCTCCGCATTGGCTTTTATTTTTTGTAAAACAATTTCTTTTATATCAAACCCATGCTTTTGAGCCAATAAAAAGGCAAAAGCAAAAATATCTGCCAACTCTTCTTTTATTTTCTCTTTATTTGCTTCTTCCGGTTGTTTCCAAAGGAATAATTCAAGCAATTCGTTTGCTTCAACAGAAATAGCAACAGCCAGATCCTTTGAGTTATGAAACTGTTCCCAATCTCTTTCATTTCGGAATTTAATAAGGGCGTCAGTTATTTCTTCTATCTCTGTCATAAATGGTTGCTGTTATAAGTAAATGCTGCCTGATAATACAAGAATTGTATTCCTTTGCCTTCGTGTCACGAATCATAACCGTTCGGTTCGTGAGCCACAAACCAGGGCATTGAGGCTAAGAGATACACTAATCCCAGAATTTCACCTTCCCCATTTTCCAGGGATCCAGGTATTCCATATCCACGGTAAAATTCTCTTTCAGGTCACGGTATTTTTCCGTTTGCCGCAGTTTGCCATTCATATAAAAATCAACGCTTGTCTCACACCAGTCATTTCCCAGCCTGGTATAATCATCACAAACGATCTCTGTTTTTTGTCCGTCTTTATTGTTCAGTATCCGCAGCGTAACCAGCTTTTCCTTATCCACCCAAAACTGGTTGCTTTCGGTTTCCGGCCTGTCGGTACCTATTACCACCACATTTTTTCCCTTCCAGGTTGTTTCAAAGGTCTTATCAGGGTTATAACCGATCTCCTTCAGTCTTTTATAAACCCCAACCAGCGGAAAGGAATACATCCCTCCCAATACAAACAACAGGTCGTGTGGCTGGTAGCTCCTGCTTTTTAATTCATTCTTTTGAAACCGGTACACCGAGTCGTTCACAAAAAAGAAGCTATTGCCTGCGGCGGGATCATCAATATCGATCCGCAGCTTATCGGGATATACCAGCACTTCGTACCAGGTGGCGGTCCGTATCAATGAATCATTCCGGTAAAAACCGGTTTCCTGTACAAAGGACAGGTTCTTACGAAAACCGGCTGCGTGTTTTGCATACATCTGCTGCACCATATCCTGTGCATGGGCGGTGGATGCAAAGCAGAGGAAAATGGCCGTTAAGATCTTTATGCCGGGACGGGTGCTCATGAGACTGCGTTTTTGATGGGCAGAAAGTTACAAATTATTCTGGGGAGGAAGATCTAACCACAGATAACCACAGATATTGTTCACAGATTTACACAGAAACTCTGTGTAAATCTGTGAACCAATCCGATCAATCTGTGGTTAAATCTGATGAATCTGTGGTTAAAAATGAACCAAAGCTTCTTATTGTTTATATAGCCCGGGTGTGCTAACTTTACACTATCAAGTCTTTTAAATGGAAGACCCCCTGGTTTACACAGACAAACAGGGTTTATCATTAAAACCGGCAGGCCCAAAAGACGGGAATTTCACTGTTTCCATCAGCGGATCCGTCATTGAAATCCTGGATCACCTCAGCAATAACCAAAACCTGCTTCCTGCACCCCCATCCCGTAAGATCCATATTACAACAGGGGGAGGGAACGACATCATACATATCATAAGCAACGGACAGTTACAGGAAGCGTTTTTTATAAATATCGATGCCGGTGGCGGAAACAAGCTGATCGTTGGTACACAAGATCCCATGATAAAATTACAGGTGGAACATGCGGATGAGAACGATCTTATTTTGCCAGACAACCTTCCGGGTACATACGAATGTTATGAAAAGAAAATTCAGCAATGGAATGAAACAAACCGTAACCCGGACGGGTTGTGGAAAAGTATAAAGCGGCGGCTGGTTTATTTCTTTGGCCGCGACCTGAAGTTCAGACGCCCTTTTATCTTTGAAGAAAGGATCAGGCGTGGTTTAAGTTCGTTACACCTGCACAAGGTGGACCAGGCCACGCTGAAAAATAATTATTTCACTACCCGCCAGCAGGTAGATGAACTGGAAGCCATTGCCCATGCCGGTGATATATTATTAAGGTACCAGGACGGCTACCCCTTTGACAGGTATTTTGTAGGCGTATGGCAACATGCCGGTCTGTACCGGAAAAGGGGCCAGGTCATTGACGCCATGGGAAACGGAACCTACCTGCGAACCATGGATGCTTTTGCAGAGGCGGATGGGATTCTATTGCTCCGGATCAACGGCGTTTCAAAGGAACAGGTGCAGCAGGCATTGGCCTATGCATTTGAACAGATAGGTAAATGGTACAGCGTGGATTTTGATGATAATATCGCCGAACAGTATTGCAGTGGGCTGATCGTAAATGCCTACAAATTTGCCGGGGTACTGGAAGCCGGTTACCGGCGTGGCGAATCGATCCATCCCGACGACCTGCTGAAACTTCCCGGCGTGGAAATTATATGGACCAACCGGCCAGACCTGCTGAAAAGAACCGGGATCCAAAAACCATTCAACAAAGAAAACAACCGACCGCAGTTTTTTAAACACAAAAAGCTTACCGTTGCCGGGTGTCAGAAATGACAGGGCATTGGATGTAAGAACCCGGATCCCTTTGCGCTCTTTGCGATTACCCTTCGGTCCAGGATAAAACCTAACCGCAAAGCCCGCAAAGAAAATGCCCGCAAAGGACACGAAGGATCTTTGTTTATGCTGCATAGCTGCACCGGAAGAAAAATTTCTCTATCTTCCAATTATGAAAAAAAACCTGTTTTTCTTTTTCCTCTTTTCCTCCTTTTCACTCTTCGCCCAACACGAAACACCCTATAAGCTCATTGCCTACGCCACCGGCAAAGCCGAAACCATTACCCAATATCCCATTGATAAGCTCACCCATATCATTTACAGCTTTTTAAAAATACAGAACGACACACTTACTTTTCACAACGAAGGCCAGGAAAATACGGTGCGGCAACTGGTTGCATTAAAGAAAAAATACCCGCAGTTAAAGATCATGGTATCTGTTGGCGGATGGGGCGGCTGTTCTTTCTGCAGCAACCTGTTTGCCTCTGCCCAACACCGGCAGAACTTTGCCAAAACAACCGCGGCGCTTTTTAAACAGTATGGTATCGACGGGCTTGACCTGGACTGGGAATACCCGGCCATTGAAGGTTATCCCGGCCATAAATATGACAGCGCCGATAAAAATAATTTCACCGAACTCATCAAAGCGCTGCGGCAGGAACTGGGCAATGACCGCCTGCTGACATTTGCAGCCGGTGGATTTGTAAAATACCTGGAGCAGTCGGTGGACTGGGATGCTGTAATGCCGCTGGTGGATTTTGTAAACCTGATGACCTACGACCTGGTAGGCGGGTATGCTACCGTAACCGGCCATCACACCCCGCTGCATGATTACCAGCCCGGGCAGGAGTCCACCAGCAGGTGCGTGAACTGGCTGCTGGATAAAAATGTTCCTGCCGGAAAACTCATCATCGGCGCTGCCATGTATGCCCGGGTTTGGGAAAACGTAGCAGGCATCAACAACGGTTTGTACCAGGCGGGTAAGTTTAAACGGGGAGTGGCCTACTCCGGTTTCAAAAAATACTTCAGCGATACGCCGGGGTTTAAATATTACTGGGACAGTATGGCAAGAGCGCCTTATTATTACAACGCTTCCCTGAAACTATTTGCCACGTTTGATGACAGGCGGTCTATACAGGAAAAAACCGGTTTCATCCGGAATAAAGGATTGGGCGGTATCATGTTTTGGGAGCTGGCGCAGGACCGGGTAAAAAATGGCTTGGTGGAAGAGATGTATAACGGGTTAAGAAAACAGGAACACGAATGACAACGATGAAAGCGGACCTGCACGGATCCCGGGGATCCACGTCATCCGTGTTCCTGTTTTAATAGGTTCACCTGTTTTCCGAATAAAAAATTACTGTATTTTTACAACCGGTGCAAAGATCAAGGTCCATACAAACAAAAGCAAAACTGGTTCGTTTCACTACAGCGATATTCCTGTGCGGATGCCTGTTGTTCTTAACCGGTATCAACTTCCTTGTTTATGGCAACAGCAATACCGTTTGCATGTTTGAACAAGCTGATACGGGAGGACCGAAGGATGAAGCGCCTGAAAAACCTGTTGAAGAAAAATCATCCGGCGTAAGCAACATGCAGGAAGAGTATGTGCACGAGCAGCACCTGCTGCGTGGCCTTACTGCCGCAGATAATACCTTTAAGTACTTCCTGATGGACGAGGCCAGGCTTGCCATCGTTCATTTTGAACTCATTTCACCCCCACCCGACCTTTAGTATTCTCATCGCAGCCCGGCCTCCCGGCCCGGCAACTCCGGATACCCCGGATGAATTTCTGTAAGCATAACATCCGGCATTGCTTTCTGCAGCAGCGCCGAACGACCAAAATATTTTATCATGAAAACACATACCAGGGAATTTCCTGAAAATAGTACAACATCACGGGCATATGAATTGCTCAAAGAAGGAAACAAACATTTTGCAAGAAGCCTGAAGATGAACAGCAGCCCGCTGCCGCTTTTGGAAACCGTTCAGGCCGAACGCCCCTTTGCTGTTGCACTCAGTTGCACAGATTGTCCCCATCCGCTGGAACAGGTATTTAACCAGGAGCCAGGCGCAATATTCAACGTACGCATTGCAGGCAATGTCATCAATGAAGACGTATTGGGCAGCATCGAATATGCCTGTAAAATGGCGGGGACCGGGCTTATTTTGGTGCTGGGCCATACAAAATGCGGCGCCGTAAAAGGAGCCTGTGACGGGGTGGAATTAGGCAACCTTACCCCGCTGCTGAAAAAAATAAGACCAGCCGTTGAATCCACAAAAGCATACGGACTTGGCGATCATCATTACCTTTTTGCCGAAAAGGTGGCATACCTTAATGTGATCAATTCCATGGAAGATATCATGCAGCGGAGCAACATCATCCGTGAACTGTGCCGCGAAGGAAAGGCCGGCATCGTGGGCGGTATCTTCAACCTCGAAAGCGGAAGGGTTCATTTTGTACGGGAGATCTTACCAACGGAAACAGAGGATTCCCTTCCTGCGGAGATGAATGGATAGTGCCACTACCCGGGTAACAGGACGGGTGAAGCGGCTCAGCAAATAATCTGGTCCGTACTCTATAATTTGTTTTGTTGTAAAAAACCGGGGTATCTTACTTCGGTTTTTTGCTTTATTTGCTATCATTAAAACCGATCCGGGTATTAAGCATTAAATTGCTGTTTGAGAGAAGGATCGTTTTTTAAAAGATAAGACATGGTCATTGCCATCTGCATCATTTTTATTTTGGGCTATGTGGCCATTGCGCTGGAGCACCCCATCCGGATCAACAAAGCTGCCACTGCACTGGTAACGGCAGCACTGTGCTGGTCTTTATATGCGCTGCTTTCAGGCGACAGTCATGCTGCAGCGGAACATCTTACAGGCCACCTGGGTGACGTGTCGGGGATCCTGTTCTTTCTGATGGGCGCCATGACCATCGTGGAGATCATTGATGCACACGATGGGTTTTACCTGATAACAAGCCGCATAAAAACCACCAACAAAAGAAAAATGGTATGGCTGCTTGCCTTTATTACTTTTTTTCTTTCTGCTGTTTTAGACAATCTTACCACCACCATTGTACTGGTCTCGTTGCTGCGGAAGATCATTGCTGATAAGGAAGAAAGGCTGATGTTCTCCGGGCTGGTGGTGATCGCAGCCAACGCAGGAGGCGCCTGGTCACCCATCGGGGATGTAACTACCACCATGTTGTGGATCGGCGGACAAATTACGGCCGGCTCCATCATATTTCAAACCATATTACCAAGCCTGGTAAGTATGATCATCCCTGCAGCATTGATAAGCTGGAGGATGAAAGGCGAACTGAAGCGGGCAGACAGCGTAGATGAACACGGCGCCAATTTCAATACCAATTCCTTTCAACGGAACCTGGTGTTTGTGGTGGGGGTATGCAGCCTGCTGTTTGTGCCGGTCTTTAAAACCATCACGCACCTGCCACCCTACATGGGTATATTATTCGGCCTGGGAGTAATGTGGGTGATCACCGAACTGATCCACAGCGGAAGGGACGAACAGGAAAAAGGGCTGTTGTCTGTTAACCACGCCTTGCGTAAGATCGATACGCCGAGCGTGTTGTTCTTCCTGGGTATATTATTAAGCATCGGCGCCTTGCAGGCAACGGGAGTATTGAATGATCTTGCTGTTGCCATGGACGAAAGGATCGGCAACATATCGGTCATCACGATGTCCATTGGTTTGCTTTCTTCCATTGTAGATAATGTGCCGCTGGTTGCTGCGGTGCAGGGCATGTATTCATTGGAACAGTACCCAACGGGTCATTTTTTCTGGGAGTTCCTGGCGTATTGTTCCGGTACCGGCGGCAGTGTTCTCATTATAGGTTCGGCGGCCGGTGTGGCTGCCATGGGGCTGGAGAAGATCGAATTTTTCTGGTACCTGAAAAAGATAAGCTGGCTGGCCATTGTTGGCTATTTCGCCGGCGCGGCAGTGTTCATGCTGCAGCATTTCCTGGTGGGATAAATAAATCACCAGGTAAGATATGAGCAGGTTATGTTAAAAAATGTGGGCTGTACCGGGCTCGAACCAGTGACCCTCACGTTGTCGACGTGATGCTCTAAACCAACTGAGCTAACAGCCCTTATGTAGTAAGTGATAAGTTATAAGTTGGAGGAGCTCACAAAGCAAACGATCTTACTTATTACTTACAACTTAACACTTACAACTCTTTTAGAATTCCGCACTCTTCGGATACCTCGGGAAAGGGATCACATCCCGGATATTTCCCATACCGGTCACAAACTGCACCAGCCTTTCAAAACCTAAACCAAAGCCTGCATGCGGACAGGCGCCAAAACGCCTTGTATCGAGGTACCACCACAGCTCTTCGGCAGGGATGTGCATCTCTTCCATGCGCCGGGTAAGTTTATCCATGCGCTCTTCCCGCTGGCTTCCGCCAACAATTTCTCCAATGCCCGGAGCCAGGATATCCATCGCTGCAACGGTTTGTCTTCCGGGCTCGCATCCATCATCCTGCCGCATATAAAATGCCTTGATGGCAGCAGGGTAGTTGGTAAGGATCACGGGTTTCTTAAAATGCTTTTCCACTAAATACCGTTCGTGTTCACTCTGCAGGTCAATGCCCCATCCTTCAACCAGGTATTGAAATTTCTTTTTCTTGTTGTGGTTGCTTTCTTTTAAGATATCGATCGCCTCGGTGTATGTGATGCGTTCAAAATCATTGTTCACCACAAAGTTCAGTTTCTCCATCAGCCCCATTTCACTCCGTTCGTGCTGCGGCTTTTGTTTTTCTTCTTCTTCCAGCCGTTGTGCCAGGAACTCCAGGTCTTCTTTGTTGTTGTCCATCGCATACCTGATGATGTACTTGATGAATTCTTCCGCCAGGTTTGCATTGTCTTCCAGGTCGTGGAAAGCCATTTCGGGTTCTATCATCCAGAACTCGGCCAGGTGGCGGGTGGTATTGGAATTCTCTGCACGGAACGTGGGCCCGAATGTATAGATATCACTGAAAGCCATGGCAGCAAGTTCACCTTCTAGTTGTCCGCTCACCGTAAGGTTGGTGCTTCGGCCAAAGAAATCTTCTTTGAAATTCAGGGAACCGTCATCATTTTTCGGAGCGCTGCCGTCCATAGGCAATGTGGTTACCCGGAACATTTCACCAGCGCCTTCTGCATCGCTGGCGGTGATGATGGGTGTATGCAGGTAAACAAAACCCTTCTTATTAAAAAACTCGTGCACCGCAAAAGCGAGTGAATGCCTTACCCGGAAAACAGCGCCGAAGGTATTGGTGCGGAAACGCAGGTGGGCGATCTCCCGTAAAAATTCCAGGCTGTGTTTCTTTGGCTGCAGCGGGAATTTTTCTGCATCACTGTCGCCCAGTATCTCAATAGAGGCGGCTTTCAGTTCCACTTTCTGACCCTTGCCCAATGAAGCCACTACTTCGCCGGTTGCCTTTATGCAGGCGCCGGTGGTGATCCGTTTTAAAATGCTTTCGTCAAATTTGCCCAGTTCGGCAACCACCTGTATATTGTTATTGGTACTGCCGTCATTAAGGGCAATGAACTGGTTGTTGCGGAAGGTACGTACCCACCCCATTACGATGGCGCTGTAGTTGCTGTTATCACTGGCCAGCAGGTCTTTGATCCGGGTTCTCTTGTTGAACATATGAAAAGAAATTGGGGGGCAAAGATAAGATAGAAACGCTGATGACGCAGATGAAAGCAGATCTGCGCAGATCAAATCAGTGAAAATCCGCCTAAATCAGCGTCATCCGTGTATCTATCCCCCAAAAAAATTGCATTTTGTAAAAAAAGCCCTATTTTTGAGCCGGAACAGGCCGATAAGTTTATCCAATCATTCTCTTTATCACCAAGCCGGGTTCTATCAATATAAATTCTCAATCACCATTTCAGATTTAAGACGGGATTTTTGAAGAAAATCATTTTTCATTTTTTATGTACGATATTTCACAACTGAACGACCTGCTCGTTCCTGAGTTGCTTGACATTGCAGAGCAATTTGATATTCCCAACGCAAAAAAACTTGTAAAACAGGACCTCATCAATAAGATCCTGGAAAACCAATCAAACATGAGCACCGAAAAAAAGAAAGACGAGAAACCCAAACGCAAGCGCATCATTAAACCCACCGCAGCAGAAAGCGAAGCAGAAGCAGCCTACACCAAGCACAAAAGGCCCGAAGTGGAAAAGAAACCCGCTAAAAAAGCAGCTGCCGAAGAAGAAATGGAGTTAATGCCCATCACCGACGAAGAAAGCACCATACCACCGGCCATCGCCCAGATGCTGCAGGAAGAAGATGTGCAGGGCCCGGAAGAAGAACTGGATGAAGAAGAAGAAGATCCTGCCCAGCCACCCGCCAAGCAATTCAGTCAGCGCCGCGACCAGCAGGCATTTAACATTGAATTTGACGGCGTGATACTTGGCGAAGGCGTATTGGAAATGATGCCCGATGGATACGGATTCTTACGAAGCAGTGACTATAATTATTTATCCTCTCCGGACGATATCTATGTTTCTCCCAGCCAGATAAAACTGTTTGGCATTAAAACCGGCGATACGGTTTATGGCAGTGTTCGCCCGCCGAAAGAAGGGGAAAAATATTTTGCCTTACTGAAAGTGGAGACCATCAACGGCAAATCGCCGGAAGAAGTAAGGGACCGGGTTCCGTTTGATTACCTGACGCCTTTATTCCCTTTTGAAAAATTAGAACTGTGTACAAAAGGAGATAATTACAGCACCCGGATCATGGACCTGTTCACGCCGATCGGTAAAGGACAGCGTGGACTGATCGTTGCCCAGCCAAAAACGGGTAAGACGATGTTGCTGAAGGAGGTGGCCAATGCTATTGCTGCCAACCACCCCGAGTGTTACCTGATGGTGGTGCTGGTGGATGAAAGGCCGGAAGAGGTTACCGATATGGAACGCAGCGTGAAGGCAGAAGTGATCGCATCTACGTTTGATGAGCCTGCAGAAAAACACGTACGGGTAAGCACCATGGCCCTGCAAAAGGCAAAACGCCTGGTGGAGTGCGGACACGATGTGGTGATACTGCTTGATTCCATCACCCGTCTGGCGCGGGCGCACAATACCGTAGCGCCGTCGAGCGGCAAGGTATTGAGCGGTGGTGTGGAAGCCAATGCGATGCAGAAGCCAAAACAATTCTTTGGTGCAGCAAGAAAGATAGAGAACGGCGGATCACTGACCATACTGGCAACAGCGCTTGTGGATACCGGAAGTAAGATGGATGAAGTGATCTTTGAAGAATTCAAAGGAACCGGTAATATGGAATTGCAACTGGATCGTAAATTGTCTAACAGAAGGATCTATCCTGCCATCGACATCGTTGCCTCTTCAACAAGGCGTGATGACCTGTTGCTGGATAAAGACACGTTCCAGCGCATGTGGGTGTTGCGCAAGCATATTGCCGACATGAACAGCGAGGAAGCCATTAACCTGTTGCTGAAGAATATGAAAGGAACAAAGGACAATGCGGAGTTTCTTATCAGCATGAACGGGT
Organism: Chitinophagaceae bacterium; assembly: GCA_016710165.1. Lineage (NCBI taxonomy): Bacteria > Pseudomonadati > Bacteroidota > Chitinophagia > Chitinophagales > Chitinophagaceae > Chitinophagaceae bacterium. Next base: position 49,396 of record JADJLJ010000004.1, read on the forward strand.
AACCAATTAAAAATTAAAAATTAAGAATTAAGAATGAGCTGCTGTTGGGCGGCTCTTTTCTTTGACGGAGAGAAATGCCGAAAGGTTCAATTTTTAATTTTTAATTCATAATTTTTAATTTAATTATCATGGCCATTCAGAAACTGACCATAGAAGAATTTCTGGAACTATCCAGGCAATACCCCGTGCTGGATGTACGCAGCCCGGGTGAGTACGGTCATGCACATATCCCCGGCGCATACAGCTTACCCTTATTTACTGATGAAGAACGAAAAGTAGTTGGCACCACCTACAAACAGCAAAGCCGGGAAGCAGCGATAAAGGTTGGATTGGATTATTTTGGCGTGAAGATGAAGAAGATGGTGGAAGATGCGGAGGAAATAATTTGTAGTTTGAAGTTTGTGGTTGAGGGTACACAGATACAAGAGCCATTAACTATAAACCACAAACCACAAACCACAAACACGGTACTCATCCACTGCTGGCGTGGCGGCATGCGCAGTGCGGGCGTTGCCTGGCTGCTCGACCTCTATGGCTTTAAAGTGTATACACTGGCGGGCGGATACAAAGCATACCGCAATTGGGTGCTGGCCCAGTTCGAAAAAGAATATGATTTTCACATCATCGGGGGTTATACCGGCAGCGGAAAGACCGAAGTATTGAATGAACTGCTGAAGCAAAATAAACCCGTCATTGACCTCGAAGACCTGGCAAATCATAAGGGTTCGGCATTTGGATCGATAAAAGACAAGCCCCAGCCAAAGCAGGAGATGTTTGAGAACTGCCTGGCACAAAAGCTGAGTGATACAGGATACAGGATGCAGGATATGGATGATAAAGATCCCGCATCCCGGATCCTTCATCCTGCATCCTGTATCTACCTCGAAGACGAAAGCCAGCGGATCGGCAACCTGCAGATACCGATGCCGCTCTGGTACACGATGCGGAGGTCCCCCGTCTACTTCCTGGATATTCCCTTTGAGGAACGGCTTGACTACATCACCGGCGAATACGGTAAAATTGAAAAAAAAAGGCTGAGCGAAGCCATAGTACGGATACAAAAACGGCTGGGCGGACTGGAGACAAAAAATGCCATCCGCTTCCTGGAAGAAGGCAACCTGAAGGACTGTTTCCGCATTTTGCTCAGTTATTACGATAAATGGTACAGTAAAGGGTTAAATAACAGGGAAAATCTTGCCTCCCTGTTAAATAAAATACCCTGTAAGGGCGTTGATACAAAAACCAATGTCCAAAAACTTTTGTCATGCAAAACCGTAAGCGCCTGATCCTTGCCTTTGTCCTGCTCGTTTCATCATTTCACGTTATAGCCCAGAATAAGAAAAGCCTCGAAGACATGGACCTTACCGGCCTGTGGAGGGGCTTCATGTATAACGATACCACCCGGCTTAATTACCGCTACGAAATTGCCATCAGCGAAAAAAAGGGAAAGCTGTACGGATTTTCCCATACCTATTTTATTCTGAACGATAAAGAGTACCATGGCGTAAAAAAGATCAGGATCAAACGGGATGGGGATGAGATAACCACCGAAGATGTAGAACTGATCGCCAATAATTATCCCATAAAACCACCCAAGGGAGTGCGGGTATCAAACACGTTGATATTCCAGGTAAAGGACACGGTCATGGTGCTGAGCGGAATGTTCAGCACCAACCGCACCCGTGAATTTGCCCCGGCCACCGGCTTCATCCATGTAGAAAGAAAAAATGATTACCGGAACAGCGCCCTGATCCCCCACCTGGAAGAACTGGGCCTTGCAAAAGAACTGACCTTCGTGAATGAAGAGAATAATAAACCTTCGGCGGTAACGGCTACCGTACTAAAACCGGTTCCTGTTGCGGAAGAAGAAAAAATAATCCAGGCCGCCGTAAAGAAACAGGCGGAAGAGATCAAACAACCGGTAACAACGCCGGCTGAAAAGCAACCCCTTGTTGCCAAAGCAGAGAACAAGCCTGTAACAAAACCAACCGAGCCCGTGGTAGCAAAACCGGCCCCTCAAAAACCGAAAGAACAGGTTGTGACCAAAGCGGCAGAGTCACCTGTGAAGAAAACAGAGACCGTGGTTGTAAATAAGCCGGTAGTGGCAAAGGCGGAAACACAGCCCGTTGCCAAAGCAGAAACAAAACCTGCAGAAGTAAAACCCGCTCCTGTAACACAGCCGGTAAAGACCGACCCGACCGCAGCAACCGATATTGACAAACGAAAAGTGGAAACGATACAAACGCTGTACTTCAAATCCGACAGCCTGGAACTGGTACTGTATGATAACGGGGAAGTGGACGGCGATACCGTCAGCATTGTAATGAACGGAACGGTGATCATGCCAAAGGTTGGATTGACCACCAATGCCGTTAAGAAAAAGATCTCCACCAAAGATGCGGGCGACAGCATCCGGATAATCATGTATGCCGAGTCGCTGGGAAGCCTGCCGCCCAATACCGGCCTGCTCATTGTGAATGACGGCAACGACCGGTACGAGATACGTTTCAGCGGCGATATGGAAAGAAATGCAGCGATCGTATTCAGAAGAAGGGAGTAGCGGTTACCTTTGCAGGATGGATGAAATAAAACTTACGCAATATTCCCGGGGGGCAGGATGCGGGTGCAAGATCGCCCCGCAGGTGCTGGATGAGATATTAAAAAGCAACAACAGCGCCCCGGTCATCAAAAATTTACTGGTTGGCAACAGCAGCAGGGACGATGCCGCTGTCTATGATCTCGGGAACGGGACGGCCCTGATCTCCACCACCGACTTCTTCATGCCCATTGTGGATGATGCGTTTGATTTTGGAAGGATCGCTTCGGCCAATGCCATCAGCGATGTGTATGCCATGGGCGGCAAACCCATTTTAGCCATCGCTGTTTTTGGATGGCCTGTTGAAAAACTGCCTGCTGCGCTGGCGCAGAAAGTGCTTGACGGAAGCCGGAAGATCTGTGAAGAAGCCGGCATCCCATTGGCAGGAGGACATAGCATTGATTCGGCAGAACCCATTTTCGGACTTTCGGTGAATGGACTGGTGGATATAAAAAACCTGAAGAAAAATAATACTGCAAAAGCCGGGGATGTACTTTTTATTACCAAACCGCTTGGCGTGGGTATTTTATCCACCGCACAAAAAAGAGGGTTGCTGAAAGAAGAACACCTGCAGGTGATGATCAGCCAGATGACAGAACTGAACAAGGCCGGCGAAGCGCTTGGAAAAACGGAAGGCGTTACTGCCATGACCGATGTGACCGGTTTTGGTTTACTTGGCCACCTCATTGAAATGGCGGAAGGCAGCGGCCTTTCTGCAGAAATAAATTATGGTGCATTACCCGTTGCGGAAGGGGTTAAGGAATATTTAAGCCAGCGCATCGTACCCGACGCCACCTACCGCAACTGGAACAGCTACAGCAGCAAAACGGGTTTTGAAAAAGGAGTGAATGTGATGGAAGCGTTTAATCTGTTACCCGATCCCCAGACAAACGGAGGCCTGCTGGTTGCCGTAGATGCGGCTTCTGTTGCTGCCGTAAAGAAATTACTGGAAGAGAACGGACTGGGAAAATTTGCAGAACCGGTTGGAATGATGAAGCCGGCCGCAGATAAAACCGTTTTCGTGAAACAATAAAATACCGGCCGGCAGGTATCTTTTATCTTCAGCAGAATTGTAAATTGGCACTTAAATAAACTGTATGAAAAAGACATTCCTCATTGCTTTCTTATGGATCGCTTCGGTCAGCAGCTTTGCCCAGGTGAATGTGCAGACCCTGATAAAACCCGGAACCAGGCTGATATATGCGGTGGAAGCCAATTACCAGAAATATAATTTTATAGTGACCGTCAAAGCACTTGTTCCTGCATTGGTATTCGACTGGGAAATGACCGACCCCATCAACAGCAGCGGTACCATTACCCATACCGCCACCGCGATGATCTCCGGCAATACCATGTATAATTATTTTTCCGGCGGACAAAAAACACTCGATGACAATACCCTCAGCGTGTGGCTGAGTAAAAATATCTTTACGGGACTGACGAAGAATTCCCGGGCTGTGATGATGAAAATGAATACCAACGAGTCGCCTCAAAAAATGGGGATCACGGAGGAAGATCCCGAAGAGTTGCAGATCCTGGTGAATGGTGAGAAAGAGACCGTGGAAGAATTCACTGCCCGGCAACTGAATGAATCAGGAGAACCGGCAGGGGATGATGTTTACTTCAGCTTTGCCAATTCAGCCAAAATGCCTGTCATCCTCCGGATGAAGAATGGTTTCTATATCGGGTTGAAGGAAATAAGAACCAAATAAGCGGCCGGATCAGAGCAGGGAATCGATCCGTTTTGCCAGCTTGTGATCCTTATCGGTTACGATATCCCCGGCATCGTGGGTGTTCAGCCAGATCTCTACTTTATTATACACATTGGTCCAGAGCGGGTGGTGGTCCATCTTTTCTGCTTCCAGGGCAACCCTTGTCATGAATGCGAAAGCGGCTGAAAAATTTTTGAACTCAAATTTTTTGTAGAGGCTGTTGTTTGATTCTTTCCACATGATAGAACGTTTAAGTCGTTTAAGTCGTTGAAGGGTTCGTCATTGCGAATGAAGCGATAGCGAAATGAAGCAAGCTTCTGATCAATGACGTTAAAATATCAGGTGTTGCTTGTTCTTTATTTTCTCGTTGGTCATTTCGGTGACCAGTTGTACGCCCGGTATGGTACGTATCGACTGCAGGAGATTCTTCAGGTCTTCGGCAGCTACGGGATCCCCCTTTATCAGCCACAGGAAATCAAGGTGTTTGAATTCCGGCAACAGGTATTCCCCGTCATACTGGTTGTTGTATAAATAATGCGCCACTGAAATGGAAGGGATGGCGTATTCATAAATGCTGAAAAAATAACTGCGCTTCTTTTTGGTGAGCTGTATCTCGATGTCGTTGTTCACCCGGAAATTAAAGCCGAGGAACTGGTTGAGCTGCCAGCTGAACTGGTAATCTTTAATGGGCGCAACAATGCCCAGCAGGGTGGAGTCTTCAAAGAACTCTTCCGCCAGCGCTTCGTTGTCAATTTTTAATTTCTGCCCCGTTGCCATTTTACTATGCCCTGTTAAAATACGGTAGTGTCCTGTTTTGAATATTGTCATCCTGAGGAACGAAGGATCTCCTGATCAGGATCGTTTGCTTAACCTGAGATGCTTCGTTCCTCAGCATGACAGGTCACAAAATATTCAAAACAGGACACTACCTAAAATACGATGTCGAATATTATTTCTTCGTTCCCACGCTTTACTTTCACTTTGGTTGCATCTCCCTTGCTGAATTTACCCAGGGTCTGCATATATCCCTGCACATCAGAAACCTTGTGGTCACCGATCTGTATGATCACATCTCCTGCCCGGATGCCCACTTTTTGTGCCAGCTTTCCTTCACTCACCCCATCTGCCCGTACACCGGCGCCGCTGTAGGTATAGTCGGGCATGATGCCGAGGCTTACGCCAAAACTTCTTTTGCCCTGTGCTGCCGCCTCCCTTGTTTTGGTAAAGGCAAGCTTCCCTTTTTTATCTGTTTGCTCAATTACCTGGTAGATGTATTTCAGCAACTGCAGCTGGCCGGTATAATTTATCTTGTCTGCATCATCGCCGGGCTTGTGATAATCGCTGTGGGCACCGGTAAAGAAGAACAGCACCGGGATGTCTTTGCGGTAAAAAGAAGTATGGTCACTGGGCCCGGTGCCGCTGCTGTCGAAGTGTATCTTAAAATATTTATCCGTGGCAGAAAGTGACTGGCCCCATGCAGGCGATGTACCATAACCGCCGATGGTAAAACCATGCGTGCTGTCGTTCAGCCTGCCCACCATATCCATGTTTATCATGTAATTGGCCTTAGTAAGGTCAATGGTGGAATGCTCGGTAAAATACTTACTGCCGTATAAACCCAGTTCTTCTCCCGAAAATGCAATGATAAGGTAGTTGTTGTTCTTCAGTTTCGATCTCTTAAGTTGCTTAGCCAGTTCGATCAGCGCTGCTGTCCCACTGGCATTATCATCCGCCCCGTTGTGTATCATGGGAGTGCTGCCGGTATAAAGGGAATTATGGTCTTCCCCATAACCCAGGTGATCGTAATGGGCGCCGAGTATGACGGTGTTGCCGGCTCCGTTGTCAATATAGCCGATCACGTTATGCCCGGTCCGCTTTTTCTCACTGATGGAGACCTCTGACCGGATATCATAGGATGTGGTTTCGTCTTTTAAGTATTTTTCCTTCGCTTCTTTGCTGATGTAGAGCACCGGGATCTTTGCCGTTGCAGTCTTTGACCTGGGCTCGAATTTCAGCTCGTCCCTGATGTCAGAATTGTTGTAAATAAAAAGGGCCGTTGCTCCTTTTGACGCAACATTGGTCACTTTTTTAGTGATGGCATCTTCCAGGTCGAAGTGGGGATTGTTCTTGTTCTCCTCCAGGATCTCTTTCAGGTTCCAGAACCAGATGGTACCGCTTTCGGGCAAGGCAATGGCTGCAGAAGCGCTTGTTTTTGCACGGGCGCTGTATGCCAGGGGAAAGAAATCCTTTTCTAAAGAAAGGTTGCTGTTGTTGATGCTGAGGGATGTGGAAGGATCTATTTGTTTCCCTTCATTCACTTCAAAGGACTGGATATAGCTGCCGTTCTCCCCTTTTGCGGCTAAACCGGCTGTTTCAAACTGTTTGCTGATGTATTCATAAGCCAGTTTCTCCCCGGCGCTGCCGGTCCTCCTGCCTTCCAGCCTGTCATCGGCCAGGAAACCGATATGCGTTTGCAGGTTGCTGATGACCAGCTTATCTGCCTTTTTTAATTTTTGTGCCGAAAGGGTTGTTGAGAAAAATAATGCCAGCCAGAGGATCCGTTTCATGTAATTGCTTTTGGTGAAGAGCCACAAAGGTAGTTTAGCGAAGGGCTAAATTTGTAAATGGAGTGTAAAAATTAATCACAATGTCATGTTTGAACCACATAGGAACATAGAACACATAGAAATGCATTTAAAAACTATGTTCCCTATCTTCCTATGTGGTTCAAAATTCATTATCTTAATTCCGCATTGCCCCTCCCATCTTTCCTATTTCGTAACCGGGGATGGGTGTTTACAGCTATTTTTGCAGCCAAGGATAGTTTGGCAAAGCAGATAAACATAGCACTAGTAGGCAATCCCAACAGCGGAAAGAGTTCCCTTTTCAATTATTTGACCGGGCTTAAGCAACAGGTGGGCAATTTTCCCGGGGTGACCGTTGACAAAAAGACCGGCTCCAGTGTCATTACTCCCGGGCTTACGGCTACGCTTATTGACCTCCCCGGCACCTACAGCCTTTATCCCAAGCGAAGTGATGAATGGGTGGCGTATAAAGTACTGCTTAACCAGGACGAAGAAATAAGACCCGATATGGTTCTGCTGGTGGCAGATGCCAGCAACCTGAAACGCAACCTGCTTTTCTGCTCACAGATCATCGACCTGGGTATACCCGTGGTGGTGGCGCTTACCATGATGGACCTGGCAAAAAGAAAGGGAACACAGATCGATATACCGGGTTTGGAAAGGGAATTGGGCGTACCGGTTGTTCCGGTCAACCCCAGGAAGAACAAGGGCGTTGAACAACTGAAAAAAGTGATCGCCCGGTCTGCAGAAAACCTCTACCAGCCGCCTGCCCGTGATTTTATTGAGAACAGGGCCCTTGCCGAAAATGCCATCGCTTCTGTAAAAGAGCATTTCCCTGCCTTCAGCGACTATACCGCCATTCATTACCTCATCAACCACGAACATTTTTTGCTGGATGAGAAAATGCAGCATACCATTGAACAGATAGAGGCCGATAATAAATTCAACCCCACCAAAACACAGGCGGAAGAGATCATACAGCGGTATGGCCGCATCAAACACATCATGCAGCAAACGGTGGTGGAAGCCGACCCGTTGCAAAAGGCATTGTTCACTGAAAGGCTTGACGACCTGTTGCTGCACCGGCGATGGGGCTATATTATTTTACTGGCCGTGTTATTCCTGCTTTTTCAAAGTGTGTTCTGGGTGGCCAAATACCCGATGGATGGTATTGAATGGGCCTTCGGCGAATTCAGCGGCTGGCTCGGCGGCATACTTCCTGCATCGTGGTGGAGCGACCTGCTTATCAATGGCGTGGTGGCCGGCCTCAGCGGCATCATGGTCTTTGTGCCCCAGATCATGATCCTGTTCGGCTTGATCACCATACTGGAAGACACCGGTTACATGGCCCGTATCAGTTTTCTCACCGACAAGCTTATGCGCAAGGTTGGATTGAATGGCAAGAGTGTGATGCCGATGATCAGCGGCTTTGCCTGCGCCGTACCCGCCATCATGAGCGCCCGGAATATCGAAAACAGGAAAGAGCGCCTGCTCACCATCATGATAACACCGCTGATGAGCTGCAGCGCCCGGCTGCCGGTGTACACGATCCTGATCGCCCTGGTGATCCCTTCAAAATTATATTTTGGTTTTTTGAGTTTACAGGGGCTGGTGATGATGGGATTGTACCTGCTGGGAACCGTAATGGCATTGATCGTTTCCTGGGTGATGAAGTGGTTCATCAAAAGTGCGGAGCGCAGCTTTTTCATTTTAGAGCTACCCACTTACCGGGCGCCGCGGTGGAAGAATGCATTGGCCACCATGATCGAGAAGGCAAAGATATTTGTGTTTGACGCAGGAAAGGTGATCATGATGATAAGTCTCTTGCTCTGGGCGCTGAGTACCTATGGTCCCAAACAAAAAATGGCAAACGTATCGGCGAAGTACGAGCAGCTGATAAAAGAAAACCCGCAGCAGGTAAATGAACTGAATAAACAACGCAAGACGGAACTGCTGCAAAGCTCTTTTGCCGGCACGTTGGGCAAGGCCATTGAACCGGCCATACGCCCACTGGGCTACGACTGGAAGATCGGCATTGCACTGATAACTTCATTTGCGGCCAGGGAGGTTTTTGTAGGCACCATGGCAACTTTATACAGTGTGGGGGAAGGGGCAGATGAGAATGATAATACACTCCGGAAAAAAATGGCTGCTGCCGTAAGGCCCGATGGTTCTAAAGTATATAGCCTGGCAACGGGCTTATCCTTACTGGTGTTTTATGTGCTGGCCATGCAGTGCATGAGTACCCTGGCGGTTGTAAAACGGGAGACCCGCAGCTGGAAATGGCCCATCATACAATTCATTTACATGACGGGGCTGGCTTATTTGATGAGCTGGGTGGTGTACCGGGCATTTTCCTGACCGGGTTTTATTGCAAAACGGATGTCAGCCTGGCATTACACGGCTAAAACCTCACATACTTTTCCATCAGCTTCTTATCCGTTCCTTTTTCTCTTGCTTTCTTTGCCTGCTTTCTTAAAATAAATTCAAACACACTCATCCATCCGGGGAGGTTACTTTCGCTGATATCGAATAACCAGGCCAGGGCTAATTTATCTTTTGGAAATCCATTGGGTTTGCATAGCCCGTCGCCTGCCAGTCCATAGCCGATCTGCAGGCTTTGTTCAAAGCCCCGGCTGGCCGGCCTCAGCTCCACTAAAAATTTACAGGGCTTACCGCTTCGGTTACGGAATAAATGATTGATGTTTGGTGCTGCCGTTGCCGACTGTCCGGGCTTAAGCCTGTGTATTATTTTGCCTGACTGTACCTGTACCTCTCCTTCCATGCAATCAAATTTTTCGCTGTAGGTTTTGTGGTAGTGCAACCCTACGCCACCGCCATCTGCCAGCTCCACTTCCACCAGGGTATATTCACCGTTGGTATCGGCATGTGTTTTTAAAAAGGTTACACTGTCTTTTTGAATGGGGTTGTAGATCTTTCGTTCCATGAAAGCCATTTACGCAAAAATAATATTACACGGATTTAGAGGGGGAATAAAAATAATGAACAAGGAACAAGGAATGTCGAATTTTGAAGTGTATCCTCTTTAGCATTCCGTTCCTTGTTCAAAATTCCTTGTTCCTTGTTCGATATTCAACAGCTACCAATCCACCGCATAAATGATCCGGTTCTTCACCTGCGGGTAGATCTTCCGGTACAGTTCATTCAGCACATCTTCTTTACGGGGTTCGTTGTAGCGGTTGTTGTTTATGAGGCTCCAGTCGTTGCCATCAAGGGCCCGGCTGTCGCCGGTATAGGTAGCGTATTCTTCCTGCCAGTTATAATCTTCCTGGTAAGAGTTCCGGCTGATCAGTTTCCGGCTGGCTGCATCGGTAATGGCCACTTCCATTTCGGCCCGGGCATTAAATGACTGCCGGGTGATGTTAACCGTTGCGTACACGGTCTGGTAAATGGGTTTGCCGCTGGTATCCCTGCCGGTCTCAACCCGCTTGCTGGCATTACGGCTGTAGCGGTAGCTTTGCGGACGGGGCAGGTTCATATTGCGCAGGGTGAGGTCAACCACCCAGTCGGGTTGTATATTATCACGCCGGGCTTCCCAGTCGGTATAAAAACGGGCGGGGTAGCGATTGCTGTTCTTCAGCTCCCTTACCAGCGTTTGCTGAAAATATTCGTTGCTGTAGTTATACCCGTAGTTGCCCCAGTTGCTGTTGAAGAAATAGGAATTATCCTGCACCGGGTTCACCTGCACATTCACAATGGCGCTTTGGTAGGCCTGGTCCATTTTTTCTTTGGCGTCTTTATAACCGGCAACAAACTTATCGGCCTTCTTGTAGTAGTTGTACGCCTTCTTTGCATTGTCGCGGCCCGTTCTGCTTAAATAGTCGCCGGCCCCGTTGTAATATTCTTCAGCGGCCTGCTGCTTCAGGTCGTACATGGTTTGCTGGTAATTGACGGGGGTAATGGCAGCGTATGCCGCATCCACATCGATGATGGCATTGTGCATATCCTGCAGGTTGCTGTATTCATCCATGATCTTATCCCAGCGGCTGAGCTCTTTGGATTCCTCCAGGCTGTTGATCTTGCGCAGGTGGCGCTGCTGTGCCAGGTTGTATAGTGTGGGGAGTGCATTGATGGCTGCTGTGTCGGCTTTGTTCTTTTTCAGCGCCTTCACGGCGTCAAACAGCGCATTGTCCGTATCACTGCGGTCCAGGTAATTTTTTTTGCTGCTGCTGCAGCCTGCAAATATGAGCAGGCTTGCCAGTGTGTAAAAGATGTATTTCATATAATGCCCTCCCTGGTTGTTGAACGGTGAAAAGGATACCGGTGTTACAGACTGTATTAAAGTTATAAAAAGATTAACAAGGAGGAGGATTAACCACAGATCTGCACAGATTATTGCCACAGATGGCCACGGAAGACCAGTTATAAACCCGGGTCATTCTAACCTCTCTTGTGATCTGTGAATCAATCCGTGCAGATCTGTGATTAGATATCCGGCCCTGGTTGTTGGACATGAGACCAACAACGGCGGGGAGTTTTGTTTTGCTGCTGGTCGGGAGACCAGGCAGCGGCGCTAACGGGGGAACACCGACGGCGGCGAAGCACAAATGCGCCTGTTGGCTGCTTTGCGAATTCTTCGATTAATAGACTGCTTGCTTAATTTCGTAATCTGATTTATCAAATGTCTATGCTCAGCAAGAGTAGAAATATATGCCGCATTGCATTTGGTTGCAATATTGAAATCTGGGTCATTAAGAGTACCAATGGAATATTGATCAAGGAATTACGAATTTTGAAGTAGGATTCTAATTAGTATTCCGATCCTTGTTCAATATTCCTTGTTCCTTGTTCATTATTCAGGTTTTTCCTAGCTGTTCTTGGTCCTGGGCGAAGCTGAATTATGCCACTCAACCGCCTATTTTCGCCGCTCATCAAATCCGGCCATTTCCCCAAAAATTATTTTATCCCACCAAATTCAATACCAGCGGGACTTTTTGTAAAAACCAGCTAATATCCAGCACCCACTACTGTAAAAAATATGGTATTATGTGTTGCATAGTACTAAAAACTTATTATCTTTGTGATGTGAAAGGGATAAACCGGTTGTTTTCCGATCACAGAGTTCTTAAAAAGTATAGCCTATTTCAAAACGATCTTCCACCCCCCTCTCCTTAGGAGAGGGGATGGGGGTGAGGTCGAAAGTATAGCCACTGAATAACAGGCAGAACAATAACCGCAAAGACGCTAAGGCGCAAAGCCATGAAAAAAGCGCCTTGGCGTTTGGGCGGTGAAACAAAAACCTGTTTGAAAGTATAGCTCAAATTTAACCGAGCTTCATCGCCCCTCTCTCCCCTAGTCGAAGGATGGAGAGGGGTAAGGGGGTGAGGTGGTATAGCCATGAAAAAATTATTTTAGTAGATGAATCTCATTACCCCCCTCTCCGCCAGCTGGCGGAGAGGGGTTGGGGGTGAGGTTAAAATTTAAAGCCATGAACATAGAGAACACAGCCAGCCAGATGCGTAAAGGGGTTTTGGAGTTCTGCATCCTCTCGGTCATTAAACAGGGCGAGGCCTATCCTTCCGATATCATTGATAAGATGAAGGCGGCCAACCTGAACATACTGGAGGGAACATTATACCCCCTGCTGACCCGGCTCAAGAACGCCGAACTATTATCCTACCGTTGGGAAGAAAGTACCAGCGGCCCCCCACGTAAATACTTTTCACTTACTCCAAAAGGTGCAGAGTTTTACAAAGAACTTGAAACCACCTGGTTTGAACTGGCCAATGCCGTAAAGGCGCTGACAGAACAGGAACAGGTATATTCCGATAACAACAACTTCAACAACCCTCAGTAAAAAAGTAAAGTATAGCCATGTTTCCTTTTTTTACTGGCTCAACAACTAACGAAACAAAAAACTAAAGCCATGAAACAAGTAATAAATATAAACTTCCAGGGCCGGGTGGTTCCGATAGAAGTTACAGCATTCGAGTTGCTGAAAAATTATACCGAAAGCCTCAACCGGCATTTCGCCAACGAGGAAGGCAAAGAGGAGATCATCAACGACATTGAGAGCCGCATTGGTGAACTGTTCCAGGAAAGGATATCCAAGGGCGCCACCTGCATTACCGATGACGACGTGAAAGCCATCATCAAAAGCATGGGCAACCCCGAAGATTTTGAAGCCATGGACGACGCCCCGGGCGCTTCTTCTGCCTCCTCTTCCTCTTCGCGGCAGGAGCAACAAACAACCAGCAGCAGCACTACATCTACCGGGCATAAAAAACTGTTCCGCAACGAAAACGACAAGATACTGGGTGGTGTTTGCGGCGGCCTGGCCAACTATTTTAACATCGACGTGGTGGTGGTGCGGATAATCTTTGTGATACTGCTGTTCTCCGGTATCGGGTTCCTGACCTATATCGTGATGTGGATAGCAGTGCCCAGCAGCAGCACCGAACAGATCGGCGGCACCCGCCGGAAACTGTTCCGTGACCCGGATGAAAAAATGATCGCCGGCGTATGCAGCGGCATCGGCAATTATTTCGGCATCAACCCCTGGATACCAAGGGTGCTGTTCCTCCTGCCATTCCTGTCCTTCCTTTCACGCTGGGGCCACTGGGGCGGCTTCTGGGATTTTGGTGATGTGATACGCTTCACCTTCAGTCCTACCTCCTTAATTATATATATCATATTATGGATCGTGATACCCGAAGCATTGACCACTTCCGAAAAACTGGAAATGAAAGGGGAGAAAGTAGACCTGAATTCCATCAAGGCATCGGTGGCTGAAGAAATGAAGAGCGTGAGCAAGAGGGCCGAGAAGTTTGGAAAAGAAGCAGCCGGCACCATCAGCGAAAAAGCAGGCGCCGTGGCAGGAGATGTAAAGAGCTTTACCAAACGGAACCGCGGCGGACTGGGTAACGTGATCGCCATGATCGCCAAGATATTCGCCTACTTCATCATCGGTTGCGTAACATTCGCCTTTGTAATGGCGCTGATCGGGATGGGCGTCTTCGCCATCGGCATCTTCCCGCTGAAGGATTATATCCTGCGCGGGCCCTGGCAGAACATCTATGCATGGGGAACCCTGCTGCTGTTCATTGCAGTGCCCATCATTGCCATCATCACCTGGCTGATCCGCAAGATCGCCCGCGTGAAAAGCAACAGCCGCATACTTGGCTGGACATTCGGCAGCCTGTGGACAATAGGATGGGTTTGCCTGACCATGCTGATCGCTACCATAACCCGTGACTTCAAATCAGCAAGCCGCCTCGAGGAAGAGCAGGTAGCATTGGTGAATCCCCAGGTAAATAAACTGGTGGTCACTTCCTCCCTGCCTTTCAGCAAAAAATATTATGGCCGCAACTGGATACGTTTTGAGCCTTTTGAGAACCTGATCGACGAGGATACCGCCTATGTACGCAACGTGTACGTGGAAATTACAAGGTCACCCAACGACAGCTTCCAGGTAACCATGAAAAGAACGGCCAGGGGCAATAGCCGGGCAGATGCCAATGACCTGGCAAACCTGATCAAATTCAGCGTAGAGCAAAAAGATTCCGTGCTGTTGCTTGAAAAAGGGATCGCCATCAACAAGACCGATAAGTTCCGTAACCAGGGTGTTGTCATCACCGTGTATGTTCCGGTAGGTAAACAGATCCGCATCAATAAAGGGATCGGCTGGCCGGTGCATATCGGCAGGGACTGGGACAGTGAATGGAATAATGACTATTACGACGGGGAGCAAAACATCCGCTGGCAGAGCGATGTGGACTACATCATGAAAGAAGATGGTCTGTATACACTCGACGGACGCAAGGCCGATGGCTGGAATGACAGGGAAGGCAGCAGCATTAAAAAGAGCCGCAACCGCATCAGCACCGGCGGCGATGGTTACCGCTACGATGAGTTTGACAAGAAGGCCGATTCTTTACGGAGACTGGAAGAGATAAAAAAGCAGAACAAGATCGATTCGATAGAAAAGGTGAAGGAAAAACTGGACAGCATTAAGGAGAAGATCGAGAACAGCGGGAACACGGAGCCCTTAAGCAGTACGCTCCGGATGCAGGTGAACGATCCCATGGTAGAAATCAACTAAACCAAGACCCATGCAAAAAAGAAACCTCTTATACGCTGCGCTTATCCTGGCGATGGTAGTTGGGTTAAGCTCCTGCTTTCACCGGCACCACGATGTTCACGTGCGGATCAATGACGACGAAGATGTTTACCGCCTGCGGGCCTCCTTTGACAAGGACCTTACCCGGGATGTGCAGCGGGTGATCAATGATCACCTGCGTAAACACCAGGCCCACGCATTTGTAACGGTATATACCGATAAAGAAATAACGCTGGACGACGGAACAAGCTTTTACATAAAGTCAGGGCCCGGCAGGCTGCGGATAAAAGTTGACAGGACCGGCAACCCGGAAGAAGGCAACGAAGCTGTAATAGAAATGTGCGACGAGATCAAAGAGGTATTGGCAGGCAGGTATGATAATCAATAACCGGCAAACAGGGATAGTCAATGAAAAGATATTTTTTATCCGGTTTATTCAGCATGACGGCAGCCATCGTGTTCGGGCAGATCGACCGTTCGACGGACCTGTACAAAATACTCAGGCAAAAAGATAGCCTGTTGTTCAATGCCGGCTTCAATACCTGCGATACGGCCGAGCTTGAAAGGCTGGTGAGCGATGACTTTGAGTTTTATCACGATCAATCGGGCATTACGCCCACCAAGGCCGATTTTATAACAAGCATCCGCAACGGGCTTTGCAAACTGAACTACAAGGCAAGAAGGGAACTGGTGGAAGAAAGCGTGGAAGTGTTTCCGCTCAACCGCGACGGGGTTTTATACGGGGCCATACAGACAGGCAGGCATAATTTTTATGCCATCGAAAAAGATAAGCCGGAATACCTGTCAACCACTGCCGTTTTCACCCACCTGTGGCTTCTGGAGAATGGCAACTGGAAACTGAAACGGGTATTGAGCTACAATCACCAGGAACCAAAGCGGTTGAACTAAATAATTTCCATAGTATTATCCTGAGCGTAGCCGAAGGAAAGATCGTTTCAATAGTTGAGTTGAAGTTGAAACCAACAAGGTCCTGCCTTTATAGGCGGGACTTTTTAATGTTTAACCGCAAAGCACGCAAAGGCCTTGCGTTCTTTGCGTGCATTTTCTTTGCGGTTAAACAAAATCCTTAAAAGTTTTTGAATTACTTTTGCAGGCATTAACGATCACTTCTAAACTCTTTTAAATGAAGAACACCCCTTTCACACAAAAACATATTGATTTAGGCGCAAAGATGGCCGAGTTTGCCGGTTACAACATGCCCATCAGTTATTCGGGCATCAATGATGAACATGCAGCCGTTCGCAAAAATGCCGGTGTGTTTGATGTAAGCCATATGGGCGAGTTCATATTAAAGGGAGAGCATGCGCTGGACCTGATCCAACGAACAACCAGCAACGACGCATCCAAATTAACGGATGGCAAGGCACAATACAGCTGCCTGCCCAATACAACCGGCGGCATTGTTGACGACCTGATCGTGTACTGCCTGGAAGAGAACAAGGCATACATGCTGGTGGTGAATGCCAGCAATATTGAAAAAGACTGGAACTGGATACAGCAGTTCAATGACAAGGGAGTGGAGATGCACAATATCTCCGATAATACCTGCCTGCTTGCCATCCAGGGCCCCAATGCCACAAAGATCCTGCAGCCGCTTACCGAAATGGATATCATGAACCTGAAATATTACACCTTCTGCAAAGGAACATTTGCCGGCGTGGAGAATGTAGTGGTAAGCGCAACAGGGTATACCGGCGCAGGCGGAGTCGAGATTTACTTTGAAGACAAAGGCGATAATGCTGATAAGGTATGGAATGCAATCTTTGAAGCGGGCAAAGCAGCCGGCATAAAACCCATTGGCCTCGGCGCCCGGGATACCCTGCGGCTGGAAATGGGCTATTGTTTATACGGCAATGATATTGACGATACCACATCGCCCCTGGAAGCCGGGCTTGGATGGATCACCAAATTCACAAAAGAATTCACCAACAACAAATATTTTGAAAAGCAAAAAGCGGAAGGCCTCACTAAAAAATTAGTGGGTTTTGAAATGCTGGAAAAAGGAATTGCCCGGCACGATTACGAGATAAAGGATTTTGAAGGAGGGGTGATCGGAAGGGTTACCTCCGGTACGCAATCCCCCTCGCTGGGCAAGGCGATCGGCATGGGATATGTTACCAGCAAATACGCTTCACCCGGCAGTGAGATTTTTATCAGCGTTCGCAATAGTTTGCTGAAAGCGGTAGTGGTGAAGATGCCCTTTGTGTAATAAATAATTTTGAACCACATAGGATCATAGAACACATAGCTATGTTTCCTATGTGCCTATGTGGTTCAGGTGCTTGCCTCAAACACCAAGCTCAGAAAGAAATGGTAAAGATCCATCTCACTACATTCATCAGCGCCCCCATTGAACGGGTCTTCGACCTGGGCCGCAGCATCAACCTGCACCAGATCTCTACCGCACAAACCAATGAAAAAGCAGTAGCCGGTGTGATCAGCGGGTTGATCAATAAAGATGAAACGGTGACCTGGAGAGCAAGGCATCTTTTCAGGACCCGTCGCTTTACGGCTAAGATCAGCACCATGGAACGGCCTGTTTTTTTCACCGATGAAATGGTAACGGGTGATTTTAAAAGTTTTTATCATGAACACCATTTCAAGTCCGTGGATAACGGGACCATCATGATCGACGTGGTTCATTTTGAAACGCCTTACGGCATCATTGGAAGAATAGTGAACAGCCTCTTTCTCCGCTCTTACATCGAAAAATTCCTGTTAAAAAGAAATGCCGTGATCAAAGAATATGCCGAAACACAAAAGTGGAAAGCAATATTGATCTAAATTTGTGCCGATGCAAACAAACAAGCCAGAACTCTTTACCTGCTTCTCCCCTTCTCTTCTGAACCTGTATGATGTTGACAAAAGCATTGTGGTGATCATTGATGTGCTGCGGGCAACTTCCACCATTGCTACGGCATTGTTCAACGGGGCCAAAAGCATCATCCCGGTCGACAGCGTGGCGGAATGCATCCGCATCGGCAAACAGATCGACAGCATCACCGCCGGCGAACGGGATGGCAAGATCGCCGAAGGCCTAGAACACGGCAATTCGCCGTTTGAATATCCCCGCGAATTCATTGAAGGGAAGACCCTGGTGCTCACCACCACCAACGGAACCAAGCTGCTGCACATGGCGCTTGACAGGAATGCGAAAGGAGTTATTACCGGGTCCTTTCCCAATCTTTCTGCGGTGTGCGATCACCTGCTGGCACAAAACCAGAATGTGATACTGGGCTGCGCCGCCTGGAAGAACCGGGTGAACCTGGAAGACACATTGTTTGCCGGGGCTGTCATTAACCGCATCGGGAAAAATTTTTCCATCAACTGCGATTCATCGCAGATGGCCATGGCCATTTACAAGGAAGCAAAACCGGACCTGTACAAATTCATGAAGAATAAAGAGGCATCCCACTATAAACGCCTCACCGGTTTCGGGCTGGAGAAAGACATACGTTATTGTCTCACGGAAGACGGCGCCAACATCCCGGTTGTATATGGGGATGGAAAATTAGTTGCAGGATAAAACGCAAAAAACCATTCAAATTACAGCTTCTTTCACAGAAGCCGAAAATTTTTTCCTTAACATTCTTTTTTATAAATCTTTCCCTTTTACAATCCAAACCCTCAGCTTTTTTCCTTTACTTTTGCAAATTGGCTTTTTCACAACGGCCAATGGAACGATTCATAAAAACCCATTAATAAATTGGCATTACCGCACCTTATCAAGTTTGTTTACAACAATGGTTCCGATGAAGTGATCCGGCGTGGAAAGAAGATCCACAGCATGGGTTTTGTAGAACTGGTAGAGCATGACCAGCTCATGAGCGGGGTGGTGTTCCGAGTGAAGGACGATAATTACAACACGTTTTACAAAGTATACATTCAGAAGTACACCGACCCCAAATCCATGACGGTGCGCTGTTCCTGTCCTTACAACCTGGGAGACATCTGTCGCCATGAAGCGGCTGCACTGATACGGCTGCAGGACATGGTGGACAAGAATATGCTGGGCAACACGTCCATTCATTACAACCAGCGGCATACCGTGGCCAAGATGAAACACATTGACCTGAAGATGATCAAGCTGCTTTCATCGCCGGGCATCTATGCCGAAGCAGAAAATATCCTGCGGAGCACAAAGGCAAATATCCTGAAAGCCGCTGATGAACGGATAGAGGCAGAACTGGTGGTGGAGGGGGAAACCTTTCCCCTGGTCATCCAGAAGAATGACGAAAGGAATTTTGATACCTCCTGCAAATGCGGGGAGACCGAGCATCCACTCTGCGAACACAAGACATTATTGTTTTTACAGTTGCTGGATGCCTATGGCCCTAATTATTTCGACAGTATACGGAACTGGGATAAGGAAAAAAATAAACTGCTTGCCATTTATGGTTACAGCCTCAGCGACAATATTGCCGGCAAGTTTGAATTTACTTATAAAGACGGCAAGCCATTTTTAAAAGTGCTCGACCCTGCCATTAAAAGAGTCGCTGCTGCTGCGCCTTCGTCCCGTCCTGCCGAAGCATTCATTGTTCCCGAGATCCCGAAAGAGGAAGAAGTGGCGGTAGTGGAAAAGCCGGGAAAAAAGCTGGGCATTGTTTTCAACTTTAATACAGCCACCTACCCGTACTTCAGCGTGGATGCCATACAGGGGGAAGCCGATGAAGAAGATAAAAAATACGTGGGCAAGGTTGAAAAACTCGACCTGAGTAAGTTTGTGGATACCGAATCATTCAGCGAAGAAGACAAACAGTTGCTGCAGCAGGTGCGTAAACTGCAAAGCAGCGAAATAAATAAATACCTCGACCGGAACTCTCCTTTCAGCGGCATCTGGGAAAACATCATCCATACCGATGGCGATGACCTGCCCGAAGAGACCAAGGCGCTGATCGCTGAATACCTTCAGCCGAAACTGAAAAAGATATTTGAAGAACAGGCAGCCAGTCAATTCGCCTTCTTCCTGCCCAAAGCAAAAGCATTCACCACGGCAAACCTGGCGGATATGGAATTAAGCAGCCAGTTCATTTCGCCGTTCTTTAAAGTGTTTGCAAAGAACAGCCATTTTGAGATCGCCTGCCGGGTAAAACGGGCAAATGATGCATTGCCCTTCAGTGATAATGAATGCGGCAGCAGCCTTGTTTTTCTTCACGAGGAAGTTTTATACCTGTGGCAGAAACCGGAAGATGTGATGCAGGCAGAGAAATTCCTGAAAGAAGGCAATATCCAGCTCAGCAAAGAGAACTGGGCGGAGAAAATGCAGAAAATAATACTGCCCCTGGCAAAAGAATACCACGTGGAGTTTGACAAGAGCCTGGTGAGTGAAATAAAAAGCGGCGAACCGGAAGTAAGGCTGCAATTGCAGGAGAAGGGAGACTTCCTGGTATTTCAACCCCTGTTTTCCTATAAGGGATTTGAGACCCGGGCATCCGATAAGGACAACATCATCATACCCGAGGGCAACAAGATCCTTATCATTGAACGCAACCGGGAAGCAGAGGAACGGTTCATGGCAAAACTGGAAAGCCTGCACTCGCAGTTTGTGCGTCATGAAGGAGGGAACAACCTGGTGTTGAAAGGCGTGGATGTACTCCGCAACAACTGGTTCTTTTTGTTTGTGGATGCCATGAAGGAAATGAAGGTGCCGGTGTACGGATTTGAAGCATTGAAGAATTTCCGGTTCAATACGGCAAGGCCAAGCACCCATATCCATGTAAGCAGCGGCATGGACTGGTTTGATGCAAAAGTGGAGATCGAGTTCGGCAGCCAGCGTGTGGGCATTGATGACATAAAGAAAGCGCTGGTGAACAAACAGTCATTTGTGCAGCTGGGCGACGGCACGCTCGGCATACTGCCCGACGAATGGCTGAAAAGATACTCACTGTTATTTAAAGTGGGCGACGGGCGCAGCAACCAGTTGCGTTTATCCAAGTATCACATGAGTGTGATCGATGAACTGTATGAGAACAGGGATGAAAGCGAGCTGAGTTTTGAGCTGGATGAAAAATACGAACGCCTGAAGGAATTCAAGCACATCCCGGAGGTTCAGCCACCGGAGCACCTGCTTAAAATACTGCGCCCGTACCAGACCTCGGGCTACCAGTGGCTCAATTACCTCAACGATGTGGGTTGGGGAGGGATACTGGCCGATGATATGGGTTTGGGTAAAACCATCCAGGCATTGAGCATGCTGGAGCATTACAAGGATGTGAATGGTTCTTTGAAAGCGATCGTTGTTTGTCCCACCACCCTTATTTACAACTGGAAGAATGAAGTGGAGAAATTCACGCCTTCCTTAAGCTGGCATATTCATCACGGCAGTACCCGGGGCCGCAGCACTGAAGAACTGCAGCAGCAGAATATCATCATCACCACCTACGGCACCTTGCGGAGCGATATACAACTGCTGCTGAAGGTGCACTATGATTATGTGATACTGGATGAAAGCCAGGCCATTAAGAATCCGGCATCAAAGGTCACCAAAGCCGCCTGTTTGCTGAATGCAAAGAACCGGTTGTGTATGAGCGGAACGCCCCTGCAGAACAATACCTTTGATATTTTTGCACAGATGAATTTCCTGAACCCCGGCCTGCTGGGTAATATGGAATTCTTCCGCAATGAATTTGCCACCCCGATCGATAAATTCGGCGAGCAGGATCAAAAAGAGCACTTACGTAAATTATTATACCCGTTCATTTTACGCCGCACCAAGGAACAGGTGGCCAAAGACCTCCCGGAAAAAACGGAGACGATCCTGTTCTGTGAAATGGAAGACGAGCAGCGGAAGATATATGAGGTTTACCGGAACACGTACCGTGAAAAGATCCTGGGCAGCATTGATGACCAGGGCATCGGTAAATCACAACTCACCATTTTGCAGGGGCTGATGAAACTGCGGCAGATCTGCGACAGTCCGGCCATACTGAATGAAGAAGAGAAACACCCCAATCATTCCATCAAACTGGATGAGCTGGCCAGGGAGATCGAAGAGAATATCGGCGACCACAAGGCGCTTATCTTCTCCCAGTTCCTGGGCATGCTGGCATTGATCAAAAAGAAACTGGTAGAGGACGACATCAAGTTTGAATATTTCGACGGAAGCACGTCGGCAGTTGACCGGGAAAAAGCCATTCAGAATTTTCAGAACAACGACGAGTGCCGGGTATTCCTGATCTCGTTAAAAGCAGGTGGCGTGGGATTGAACCTTACCGCAGCGGATTATGTATACATTGTGGATCCCTGGTGGAACCCGGCCGTAGAACAACAGGCCATTGACCGTACGCACCGTATCGGCCAGACAAAGAATATTTTTGCCTACCGGATGATCTGTATTGATACGATCGAAGATAAGATACTGCAGTTGCAGGAGCGGAAGAAGAAATTAGCCAGTGAATTGATCGCCGATGATGCCAGCTTTGTAAAAGCGCTGTCCAAACAGGACGTGGAGTATTTGTTCAGTTAAGTTCAAAATCCTGCCACGGCAAATTTGCCAGGACAGGATCAATGTTTTTAATGACCGTCAGTTGTTACGAGGCGATAAAATCTTTCAGGCGCTTAAAATCCCGGTTATTATTTGATACAAACAGGCTCCGGAAGGCCTCGCCGAAATACTTCAGCACAGCGTTAAATGTAATACCATGATGATGGGGGGTATAGCTTTTCATACATTTGGATTTTGAATATTAAAAGTACAAACTTTATGCCGGGGTTGTCAAGCGCAAATTTGCTGATTTTTAACGCCGGTAATTTCCGTACTCTTTTGCTTATTTCACAGCCGATCCGTTAAGGTCACGCCTGAATTTGCGGCTCTTCTTGTAATACCGTATCGGGTATATGTCCGGGTTCTGCCTGATCTTGCCTATAAAATTCCGGATGACCTGCACCAAAAGGGTGGATGACTGGGTTTGATATTTGGTTTTATTCATAGAAAAATAGATTTACACCCCTGTAACGATACGTATAAGATATTATTGTACAATGAGGCCGGTCTTTTAAAAAAAGATGCCCGGGCAGCCTTAAAAATCATTAACCTTAATTAACCTTATACCAATATTGGTTAACCGGCTTTGAGAGGGCCGGCCTATACTTTTGTGTTCAAATAAAAGTATAGCCATGAAATATTTTACGCTCCTGATCAGCCTCTTTTTCTTATCCATTGCAGCCAATGCCCAAAAGGGCGGGTTTGCCCTGAAGGGTCAATTGACCGACAGCCTGCAGAAACAACAGGTAGGCGACGCCACGGTTTCGCTGGTGAACGCCAAAGATTCTTCGCTGGTGGGTTTCACCCGCACAGATTCTGCCGGCCGCTTCCGCTTTGATCACCTGAAACCAGGTAAGTACCGCCTCTCGGCATCGCAGGTGAATTTTCACCCGCAGTGGAAGAATTTTGAAGTGAACGGCGATGTTGACCTGGGCCCGGTTGTGATGAAAGACAGGTCCATTATGGAAGAAGTGACCGTAAAAGCCCAGCGCCCCCCCGTGGTGGTGAACGGTGATACGCTGGAATTCAATGCCGAAGCATTCAAAACAAAACCCAATGCCGTGGTGGAGGATATGCTGAAAAAAATGCCGGGTGTGGAAGTGGATAAAGACGGAAGCATCCGGGTAAATGGCAAACGCATCAGCCGGGTGCTGGTGAATGGCAGGGATTTCTTCAATGGCGACCCCAAGATGGCCACGAGGAACCTGTCTGCCGATGCCATTGATAAGGTGCAGGTATTCGATAAGCAATCCGACCAGTCGGAATTCACCGGCATTGATGACGGAAACAAGACACCCACCCTCAACCTGAAACTGAAAAAAGATAAGAAGAATGCCGCTTTTGGCAAGGCAACCGTTGCTGCCGGAACAAAAGACCGCTACGATGGCCAGTTCAATATCAATAAATTCAACGGCGACCAGCAACTCTCTGCCATCGGTATGGCCAACAATACCAACCGCCAGGGGTTTTCCATCATGGACATGCTCAATTTCAGCGGACAGTCGAGAAGGATGATGAGCGGCGGCGGGGGAAGGATCGTGATCAATAATGGCAATGATGATGAATTTGGTTTACCGGTTGCCGGCATCAACAATAACCAGGGCATTACCCAAACCATTGCCGGCGGGTTGAACTATAATGACACCTGGAAAAAGAAGACGGAGGTGAACGCCAGTTATTTTTACAACAACCTTACCCTGGATAATACCCGGAACACCAGCCGGCAGAATATCCTGCCCGGGAATGAATTCAACTACCTGCAGAACAGCAGCACGGAAAACAAGACGAACAGCAACCGGTTCAACTTCAGCGTGGATCATAAGATCGATTCATTCAACTCCATCAAACTCAGTTCGGTGTTTGGTTATCAAAAGGGCAGCAATGCAAAAAAGAACGACTACGAATCCTTTGTACCCAATGACAAGATGCTGAACAATGGGTTTTCCAATACCAGCAACACCACCGAAGGATATGTAACCAACCAGGAATTGCTGTACAGGCATAAATTCAAAAAGAAGGGAAGAACCTTTTCTGCTACCGGCAGTATGCAGTATAACGACAGCCGGGCAAAAGGCACCCAAAATGCCATCAACAATTTCTTCAGCAACGGAACGATCAGCCAGCGGGATACGCTTGACCAGGTGACCAGGCTGAACAGTATTACGCAGAGTTATGGTGTAAATGCCAGTTATACGGAGCCACTGGGCAAACGTTCACTGCTTGAGTTCAGGGGATTTTATAATACCAGCACCGGCGACCTTGACCGTAAGACATACGACTACAACAGGACCAGCGGCACACATGATAAGATGAATACCATTTTAAGCAATGCCTTTGAGAACACCTATGATTATATGGGAGGCGGCATCAGCATGCGTACCCAGCAAAAGAAATATGGTTACAGCGTTGGCGCCAACCTGCAGCATGCACAGCTCAACAGTCATTTAAAAGACAGTGCATTCCGCATTAAGCAGAATTTTACGAACCTGCTGCCGGTTGCAAACTTTAATTACAATTTCACCAAAACGAAATCGCTGCGGCTCGATTATTCCACCTCTGCATCGCAGCCAACAGCCAAACAGTTGCAGCCGGTGCAGGATATCAGCGATCCGCTCAACATCATCTCCGGTAACCCGTCTTTAAAACAATCCTATGCACATAATGCCAGCCTGCAGTTCTTCAATGCCAGCCCGGCCCGGCAGAAGAACCTGTTTGTATTCCTGAATTATACCGCTACACAGAATGCCATTGTGAACAGCGACAGGATCAATGCATCCGGCGCCCGCACCAGCATGCCGGTGAATACGAACGGTGTATATAATATAAATGCGAACATCGACCGGGGCTTCCGCATTAAAAAACTGAATACCCGGCTGGAACTCGGTTTGAATGCCAATTACAACCGCTCGGTCAATTTTATCAATGATGACAAGAATAAGACCAGTGTTCTATCGGTGATGCCAAGGGTGAATGCCAGCTACAGTTATAAAGAACTGCTGGACATAAGTGCAGGAGCAAGGGTAAGCTACAACAATGCCCGGTACTCCCTGCAGCCATCGCTCAATAATAATTACTGGCGCCAGGTATATGAACTGGAAGCTACGGTTAACCTGCCTGCAGGATTTACCATCAGCAATGAATTCAGCTACAGCGCTTACACCGGCCGCAGCAACGGATACAATACCAGGGTTGCCTTATGGAATGCTTCGGTGAGCAAGCAGGTATTGAAGAGCAAGAAGGGAGAGATCAGGCTCAGCGCCTTTGACCTGCTGAACCAGAATACCGGCGTAGACCGTAACGGCAATGCCAACTACGTGGAAGATGTACAGTACAAAACACTGCAGCGCTTTTTTACACTTGGGTTTACTTACAGTCTGCAAAAAGCGGGCAACGGCGGGCCAAGGGCTGTGATAAGAACATTCTAACGCCCCTGTTGAACGCATGAAAGACCATCCTGCGAAAGCGGGGTGTTTTTTATTTTTAACAGGCTAATGGTTGATCAGCAAAGCAAAGGACTTTTCAACTTCTTTAACAAAAAACCCGGCAATCCGTTTTTACTGGCACCATGTTTGAAAAGTATAAGCGGACCAAAATATTGGCATCATGAAAAAGATATTGTTAAGTATGCTGCTTGTTTCTGCAGCCCTGTTCGTTGCAAACAAATCCACGGCGCAGGTGAGTGTTCAGGTAAATATCGGCGACCAGCCGGAATGGGGCCCGGCCGGCTATGCTTACGCAGAATATTATTACATGCCCGATATTGAAGCGTATTATTATGTACCCCGCCGCCAGTTTGTTTATTTATCAGGGGGCAGGTGGGTCTTCGCAGCTTCCTTGCCGCCCATGTATTCACATTACAACATATATACAGGGTATAAAGTGGTTATGAGAACACCCCATGCATACAGGTATTTTAAAAACCACCGGGTACGGTATGCCGGGTACAGGAACAGGTATGATCAGCAGGTGATCCTTGTTAATAAGCACGACAACGGCAATCACTACGGCCACTATAAGAACAAGGGAAAAGGACGCGGTAAAGGAAAGCATTAAAAATATTACGGAACACAAGAACAAACAGCCAGGAGCCACCATATGGTGGCTCCTGTTTTTATAGAAGACCCGGCAAATGAAATAAAGATTGGCTATTTTCACAAACGATCAATATGGATATCCTGTTAGACATACTGAAGGAAATGGTCAAGGCCCACCCGGGATCTGAATTTGTGAACAGCCTGTACCAGCAATACTGCAACCGGGGTGGCCTGAGTAAAAAACAACTGGAGGGGCTGCACAGCAAGGCGGTGAAGGCCAACAGCATTTCACAAAGCAAGATGGCAACGCTGGAAGCGATCATTAAGAAGAAACCAACAAGAGAAAGGGCAGCCGCCAGTATAAAAGCAGACCTGCCGGCAAGGGATGAAGCCCTTGGTAAAATGCTTTCAGCCATTCTTGCCAAATACCCGCAGCATAAAAGAATAGTGTTCCTGCGGTCAAAGTATGATAACAATGAGAATATCTCTCCGGCAGAGGTTGAAGAAATAAAAAAATTCAGCAAGCTACTGCTGAAATGATAAGGCCCGGTGCATCCGCACCGGGCCGTTTGTTTTCCTGGATATCCTTAATTCGTTACGATCCGCACCGGGCCATTGCCCTGCAATGCTTTTTGCTTTGCTAAAAAATCGCTGCTGGATATCTTCTTTCCTTTTGAAGGGACCTTTAAATTTTTCCTGTCGGCCTTCTTATCTAAAACTTTTGCTGTAAAAACGATCTCGCCCTTGTTGGCATCAAGTCCCAGTATCATGCCGGGCAGTCCGTTGAACTGTTCCGGTCCGGAAGCCACGGGGATCTCTTCGCTGTACCAGGCAACTATATCACTGCCCCGGGTCGTTTTACCCGTTGCTTTTTTACAGGCATACCCAAGGATGGTCTTTGTTTCCCCTTCTTCCAGTTTCCAGGCAAGGCTGCGTATGGAATCTTCCACTAAATAAAGGTCGTCCATCAGCTCCCTTATTTCCACCGCCTTTTGTGTATTGAAATTCCGGTAGTATTCATTCTCGCCGCTGCCGCCCATGCGTATCACCACCCCGCTGCCGCTGTTTTGCTCGGTCATATCGGGTTCTTCTTCCACCGATTTGAACAGGCTTTGGTTGTCGGCAAAAAGCAGTTCAAATTTTGCCGTGCGGAACTGCGGGATCATCGACCGCAGCTGCTGGTTCTCTTCGGGAATACGGCGGTACATATCCACCGTTTGTTCGAAAGTGATCCTGCCCTCCTTTACCTGGGCGGTTGCTGCCTGCAGGCATACAACAGCAGCAATAAATGATAATGTTCTTTTCATGACACATGATTTTGTTTAATGATGAGATTTACCGGGCAAAGCTATTTTATCAGCCGTCCAAAGCAGGTTAACCAGCCTTGCATTAAGGTTAATTAAGGTTAATGAAGGGGTGACCGTATTTATTTTAAAAGTAGTTTTGTTGCCTGATGAATAAATTACGCATGGCACGGGTACTGATGACAGCAACCATTCTGCTGATCATTGCTTTCCAGGCATACTGGATGCGGAAGCTGTACCTGGAAGAGACCGCCGGCTTTAAAAAGACCACCGACGTTATTTTCCGGGATGCCATGTACCGCCTGCAGGTGCAGCGTTTTTCCGGCGACACCCTGGCGCTGCGGGGCGGGCTCGATGATAACCTGTTCATGGCCGACTTCATCAGCAGTGTGGAAAAGATAAAGGGCAGCGACAGCCTGAAGCAGCGGCTGGTGATATCGATGGACACCCATTCGGAAAAGGTTGTGACAACCGAAGAGAAACAAGCTGCAAAGAGGGATAAGGATACCATCATTTATGTAACGTCAAAGGACAAGGACCTTCCTCCGCCCATCCTGGCGGAAACACTGATCCGGACCAGGAACCTTTCCGATTCCATCCCGGTAAGAACGGTGGACTCCATGTACAGGGCCCTGCTTCTGAAGGAAGGGATCAATGTGAACTTCACTATCATAAAGACGAACCCGGTTTTGCTGGGTACAGATTCGGGGGTGAAAAGGTTCACCATCAAAATGGATGAACCCCGCGGTACTTTTTCAACCAAGCGGGTCCCGGTGGGATTGATGCAACCCGTTTTTTACCGGGCCGAATTTGCCGACCCCGGGATGTATGTGTTGAAGAAGATGGGCATGCAGTTGCTGTTGTCGGCCTTGCTGATCAGTTTTACCATACTCTCCTTTGTTTTTATCTACCGGAGCCTGCTTGCACAAAAAAGACTCACCGATATCAAGAATGAATTCATTGGCAACATAACCCACGAACTGAAGACCCCCATTGCCACCGTAAGCGTTGCCATTGAAGCGATGAAGAATTTTGATGCCCTTCAGAATCCCGAACGGACCAAAGAATACCTGGGCATTGCCGGGCTGGAGCTGAACCGGCTTTCGATGCTGGTTGACAAAGTGCTTCGCCTGTCCATGTTTGAAAAGCAGCAACTGGAATTAAAATATGAATGGTTCGACCTGCAGCAACTGGTAAAGGAAGTGACGGATTCCATGCAGCTGCAGTTTGAAAAATCCGGCGCTGCAGTGAACGTGAATTCCCGGGGCGTGGATTTTTCACTGATGGCCGACCGGATGCACATAAGCAGCGTGGTCTATAACCTGCTCGACAATGCGTTGAAGTACAGCAAGGGAAGACCCGAAATTGAAATAAGCCTGGAGGCCACCGAAAAGGAACTGCTGCTGATGATAAAGGACAATGGCATCGGCATACCGGCCGCATACCGGGAAAAGATATTTGATAAATTTTTCCGGGTGCCGCACGGCGATAAACACAATATAAAGGGATATGGCCTCGGCCTGAGCTATGTGGCGCATATCATTGCAGAACATAAAGGCCAGGTGCGTGTGGAAAGCGAAGAAGGGAAAGGAACGACATTCATCATTAAATTACCCAAATAAGATGGCTGTTAAAATACTGTATGTAGAAGACGAATTATTCCTGGCCAAGATCGTGAAGGAAAGCCTGGAGAGCAGGGCCTATGAAGTGCTGATGGAAGCGGACGGCGACAAGGCCTTCCCCTTGTTCAAGCAGCACCGGCCGGATATCTGTGTACTGGATGTGATGCTGCCCAACAAAGACGGGTTTGCCATTGCCGAAGAGATACGGGGCATGGATGCCCAGGTGCCCATCATATTCCTTACGGCAAAAGCGCAGACAGAAGACCTGGTGAAAGGGTTTAAGACCGGCGGCAATGATTATATCCGAAAACCCTTCAGCATGGAAGAACTGATCGTTCGTATTGAAAATGCGCTCCGGTTCAGGAGCGGGGAGAAAAAACCGGATGATAAAAAAGATGTGGTGAAGATAGGCAAGTACAGTTTTTATCCGAACCACCAGGTGCTGAAGAATAACGGGGACGAACGGAAACTTTCATTCCGGGAAACGGAATTACTGAAAGTGCTTTACGAGAACCGGGACAAGATCATTGACCGCCGCGACATACTGAACCTGCTCTGGGGCAATGATAATTTCTTCAACTCCCGCAACCTGGATGTGTACATCACCAAGCTCCGGAGCTATTTAAAGAATGACGCAGCGCTTGAAATAATCACCATTAAGGGGATCGGCTACCGGTTTGTGACCGATTAAGATCATTATTGGTAGGGTCCTGTTTTGAATATTTTGTGACCTGTCATGCTGAGGAACGAAGCATCTCAGGATAAGCAAACGATCCTGATCAGGAGATCCTTCGTTCCTCAGGATGACAATCATTCAAAATAAGACACTGCCTCATTCCTTTATAAATACCTGTGCTGCATTATCGTTCTTCAGGAACACAAGCATGCTTTTCTTCTCTTTCAGGTAAATTATTTTACGCACTTCGCCACGTACGGTCAAACCGTCTTCTGCAGGCGATACACTGCTAAAACTACCACCACCGTTCCCTTTCAGCAGGAGGGCGCCAGGGCCATCAATATTGCCAACCATTACCGCCGCATCGTTTGAATTACCGCATACCAGGATGTCTTTAATGCCATCCATGTCCACATCATCAATAACGATGTCGTTCACCGTGGACAGTTGTGCCATCTCCGGGAACGGGATAAAACGGAAGGAGGCATTTCCCTCATTGATCAATACCCCCGATTCGAAAAGATTGGTCTTGTATACATCCATGCCTCTTTTTTCCTGTTCGGTAAAGATATCATCCAGCGTTTTACCGGAGTAATCCCGGTAGCGGATAAATTTTTTCCGCATGGCCGGCATCTGGTCCATCAACTGGTCGCGGCTGAAGAGGGGGTAACATTTTCCCTGTATATAATAACCCAGCACCGCATCATAGCTTCCATTATTGTCAAAGTCCTTTGCATAAATGGTGCAGGGTTGGTTCACATTTCCCTTGATGGTAGAGTTCAATCCCCGGTTGCCCATGATAAGGTCCAGGTCGCCGTCGTTGTCCATATCTTCTGCCTTCATGTTATACCACCATCCGCTGAAAGCATCCATGCTGATCACAGAATCTTTTCCGGAGGGGGCCATGATATGCACGGTGTTTTGCGTTTTTTTAAACTGCCCGTCCTGGTAACTGAATATTTCAACCGGCATCCATTCGCCACTGATGGTCAATTCTTTTTTCCCATCGCCATTCACATCGGCCCAGGCAGCCTGGTTCACGATACCGGGATTGAGTAATTCTTTTGCATACGCCTGGGTGACATCGGTAAAGACCCCTTTGTTGTTCTGCAGCAACATGCACCGGTCGGGTTTTGGAAAAACGCCGGGTAACACATGCCCGCCAACAAACAGGTCCTGGTCGCCATCGCCGTCAAAATCCAGGGCGGTCACACAGGATCCGTTGAACCCTTCTTTTGGTAATGCTTTTACAGAACGGGTGAAATTCCCTTTCCCATCGTTCAAAAGCAACCGGTCCTGGTACAGATTGCTGCCGGCCGGGAATTCTGCACCGCCGCTTACCACGTAAAGATCCATATCGCCATCACCGTCTGCATCAAAGAACAGGGCGCTCATGTCCTCAAAATTCTTATCAGCAGCAAAAGCAGCCTGCTTTTTTTCAATGAATGAACCGCCTGCATTCTGCATCATCAGTTTCCCTTCAAAACCTGCGGCGCCGCCAATGAAAATGTCTTCCAGCCCATCGCCATTCACATCTGCCCTGGCAAAGTAAGGTCCTTTGCGGCTGCACTTGTAAGGGATCAGCGGCTCCCGTTTAAAATCAATGAAATCATTTTCATTTTGAGTGAACCGGAACCTGGATTCTTTGCTGATGTCTTTAAAGGAAATGTTTTTCTTTTTTGCAGGGGCGCCGGTACCCGGGGATGCATTCGATTCAAACAGCATCAGTTCCTGGTCGGTATTTACATTGGTAAGTACAATGCCCTTCTGGCCCGGGAATATGACCTCCACTTTTGGAATGACCGTTTCAGCGCCTGTGCCAAAATGAAGCACATGCTCCATGCTTGATAAAAAACCACGTTGCGGATGATAATGCTGCAGTTGCAACTGTCCTTTCTGGTCGGTAAGTTTTACGGTTACCCCAAACACTTCGTCAAATGCGCCCGGTGCCTTGTAAAACCGGAAGCGTAAGAAATGGGAAGAAGCAGCAGCCGTCTCCCGGGTATTGTTTTTAAAAACAAATGCCGGCCCGTCAACATTATTTACCACCAGGTCCAGGTCGCCGTCGTTATCCAGGTCGGCATAGGCTGCGCCGCTTGAAAAAGAGGGAGGTGCATCACACCAGGTGTCGGTGTAGTTGTCGAATTTTAGCGTACCGTTGTTCCGGTAAATATAATTTTTGGTAGGTACCACGGGAATGCTTTGCAGCCAGGCGTTCAGGTCAACCGCACGTCCGTTGTTCATGGTACGCATCACCGAATCCAGTATGAAGACCTTGTAGTCCCAGTCGGTGATGTCACGCTTGATCCCGTTTGTAACATAAATGTCTTTTCTCCCGTCGTTGTCAAGATCGGTGATCAATGGCGCCCAGCTCCATTCGGTTTCTGCCACGCCGGAATAGTTGGCTATTTCACTGAAACTGCCGTCGGCATTGTTCAGCTGCAGGCTGTTGCGTGGGTACTGGTAATACAGCCCGTACTTTACCATCAGGTGAAACTTATCGTAGTTCTGGTTTACCGCAAAGAGTTGTTTTTGCCGGACCGGGTTCTCCACTGCCATGTCCACTACATATATATCTTCATGCCCGTCGTTATTGATATCGCTGATATCGGAACCCATGGCTGAAAAGCTGGTGTGTTTGATGTAATCGGTAAGCCGGTTGGTAAAGGTACCGTTGCGGTTATTGATGTACAGGAAATCGGGCTTATTGAAATCATTGGCCACATAGAGATCCGGCCAGCCATCGTCATTGATGTCGGCAATGGATGCGCTGAGGCCAAATGCATGATCGATGAGACCGGCCTTTTTGGTGACGTCCACAAATTTACCGCCGCGGTTCTCAAACAACCGGTCACTGGTATATACGGTCACGGTATCTTCCGAGTAAACCATCTTGCCGTTCACCATGGTAACAGGGATGGTCATGGATTTACTGAAATCATTCGGGTGGTCTACAAAAAAAACATCCTTATCCCCGTCATTATCGTAATCAAAAAAATAGGATTGTATGGTGAAGCTTGCGTCATCCAGTCCGTAGGCGGCTGCCTGGTCGGTAAAAGTTCCGTTGCCGTTATTGATGTACAGTATTTTTTTCCGGAGTGCCGGGTCTTTGAAACCCGACTTGTTTACAAAGATGTCAAGCAGCCCGTCGTTGTTGATATCAACCATGCTTACCCCGGTCTTGATGCCGGCGCCGCCATTTACCCCGGCCGTTTCGGTGATATCCCTGAACTGAAGATTGCCCAGGTTCTGGTATAGTTTGTTGCTGCCAAGGGTGGAAGAAAAATAAATATCGGGCAGCCCGTCGAGGTTTATGTCGCCAATGGCCACGCCGCCACCCGTGTACAGGTTCTCGTACATGTACATGAACATATTGGATGTCTCCACAATGTCGTTCCGGAAATTTATGCCTGTAGCCGTTCCGGGTAAAAGGGAAAACAGTTTTGTGCCGGTTGCCTGTTGTGCTTCTGCGGTTCCTGATAAAGAAACGAGGAGCCACAAAAGGGCAAACCGCCTGTGCGATGATGACATATTCTGTTTATTTGGTTAAGGCCTGCGGTATAATGTTTTCAGCACATGGTTACCAACTTCTTTTCCCTGCACAATACTTATACGGGCTGTTTCGGGATAATGTATGCCGCCATATACCCGGCTCCACGTAGATTCATAGGCTGCATCCAGGAACGATTTGAAATGACGTGCCTTGTTGCCAAACTGTATCTCTATCTCATCGGTGAATTCATAATTTTCTCCCAGCAAGGCGGTCAGCACAACCGCTGCTGCATCAGATACCACCGAGTGACCGCTGGTGAATTCAGGGAAGGGCGGTGTTTGAATATACGGGGTCCAGTTCTTATCGATCAGCCGGTTGATGATGGTGATGGGCCGGATCAGGTTGCCCCGGTATTTTTCATCCCAGCAACTGATGAATGCATCAAAGATGGCGATGGATGTGAGGGCATACACCTGTGCCGCTTTGGTGACCGGGATATTCTTTTGTTTACAGGCCTGCTGACCGATCAGGATCCAGTGCCCGCCCGGAGAGACCTTATGAATGAAATAATTGAGGTGGCCGATGTTGACGGATACATTGGGATTATCATCCCAGTAAAGGGCGATCTCTTTTTGCGTGGTGTCGAGATTTTTTCCAATTTCATAAGTTTCCAGTACTGTTTTGTAAAATTTGGAATCTTTTGATTTGCTGTACAGCAGTTTTTCTTTTGGTGCGAACTGTGTTGCAGACCTTAATGTCATTGGCCGGATGGTATTCCAATAGGGCTCCAGCGCCTGCGCATAGTCGAGTGGAGTAGGTTGCCAGGCGCCCGGCGCACTGGAATATGTAAAACGGGTCATTCCTCTCGACTTCAGGTAATTGTCTTTTTTTGTCCATGCAATGATGCTGTCTGCCACGCTGCGGCCAAATGCAATGGACTGCTGGGCAACAACGGAATCGCTGTGTAAGAAAAGCGAATCGGCAAATGCTTTGCGCCAGTCGCTGAATTTGTATTCAGAACCAACCAGGGTTTGCGCCACATGTGAGAAAGAGATGCAGGCAGCTATGAAAGGGTCGATCTTTTTACCTGCCGGGGGAACCGGAACTTTGTTCAGGCCATTCAGTTTCCCGGCCAGGGTCACCAGGGCCGGGTCATCATAGCGTATGCACTCATAAAAAGCAATGGTTGGGTATACATAAACCCGGCTGGCAACAATGGGCGTGAACAGGTCGGTCATCACCGTGTTCACCAGCATCGTATTCAGGTCATGGAGGGTTTGTTCTTTGCTTTGCGCTTTTACATCCGTGCTGGCAACAGCAGCAAGCAAAAGAATGAGAAAGGAAATTCTTCTGAATAAGAACAGCTTGTACATATGGAACGTGTTGGTGGTAATATTCTCAAATTTAATTTTTTTTCCTGTCTGTACCCGATAATAATTAAACTGCCCCTGAATTCTCAGCAACGTCTCCGCCAGGGTCGTTGCGTATTGCGAATACACAACGTCCTGCTCTTACGGATGCCACGGCGTGGTCTTCGACCAGCCGGAAAAAAAGAATTTAACCACAAAGACACGAAGACACTAAGGAAAATGCTGCGCATTTTTCTGCTTCAGTCCTTCGTGCCTTTATGTCTTTGTGGCAAACTGGTACCCGGGAAAAAGGCGCAAGCGCTGTACTTTCTTCGTGGCTGGTCATAGACCACGCCACGGCGTTCAAGGAGCTGAACAGAAATATAAAAAAAATAATACGGCAGGTAAGATCATGCCTGCAGGGCCGCTTCTTCTTTTCTCAGTTGCCTGTCAAAAATAAAGGTACCCAAAGGGATGACCGCTGCGGCAAAGGCTTTGACAAACCAGCCAAAACCCTTTTTCAGGTTTCCCATCACTTCAAAGGCAAACCACAGGAAGGCAACAAACAGAACGCCGTGCATCCAGCCGAAGATCTTTACGGCTTCGGGAGTATTATAAAAATATTTCAAAGGCATGGCGATCAGCAGCAGTGCCAGGAATGAAATGCCTTCGGCAATGCCGATCATCCGGAAGCGATACAATAATTTTTTTGAGTCCTGTTCTTTCATTATTTATTTATGGAGGTGTTTTAATAATTGACAACCTGTTCAACGATGGATGCAGGTATCTCCCTCCATTCGTACTGCTGGTTGCGCAGTTGCGGTTCAAAACCGGCTTCTTTAATGGCCAACTGGATGGACCTGCTGGTAAAGCGGTGTGGGGCGCCGGCAGCGCTTACCACATTCTCTTCGATCATGATGCTGCCAAAATCATTGGCGCCACCGTGTAAACAGATCTGTGCCACCTGCTTGCCAACCGTAAGCCAGCTTGCCTGTATGTTGGTGATGTTGGGCAGCATGATGCGGCTGATGGCGATCATACGGATGTATTCTTCGGCAGACGTGAGGTTGTGTACGCCTCTTATTTTTGCCAGCAGGGTATCCACATCCTGGAATGTCCATGGGATAAAGGCTAAAAATCCTTTTGCATTTGCCGGTTTGCGGCTCTGTACTTCCCGGAGTTTTACCAGGTGTTCAAAGCGTTCCCGGATGGTTTCCACGTGGCCGAACATCATGGTGGCCGATGTTGTGATGTTGAGCTTATGCGCTTCATGCATGATGTCGAGCCATTCCTGTGCCCCGCATTTCCCCTTGCTGATCAGCCGCCTTACCCGGTCGGTCAGAATTTCTGCCCCGGCGCCCGGCAGGCTGTCCATGCCGGCAGCTTTCAATGCCATCAGTACTTCCCGGTGGGTGCTCTTCTCCAGTTTGGTAATATGGGCCACTTCCGGCGGGCCAAGGGTATGCAGTTTGATATCCGGGTAAAGCGATTTTATCTCTTTAAAAAGGTTCACATAAAAATCCAGCCCCAGTTCGGGATGATGGCCGCCCTGCAGCAAAAGTTGGTCGCCGCCGTACCGGATGGTCTCTTCGATCTTGGTCTTGTATGTTTCCATACCGGTGATGTATGCATCGGCATGCCCGGGGATGCGGTAGAAATTACAAAATTTGCAGTTGGCAATGCATACGTTGGTGGTATTCACATTCCGGTCTATCTGCCAGGTCACTTTTCCGTGGGGCACCTGTTTTTTCCGTAATTCATCTGCCACAAACATCAGTTCTGCCAGGGCAGCATGTTCAAAAAGAAAAATACCTTCCTCTTCCGTAAGAAATTCAAAAGCAAGCGCTTTCTGGTACAGGTCATTCATGTTCATATTTCCCGGTTGTGTAGTTAATGGCAAAAGTACATCCAAATTCCTGCATGGCCATCGTTCTCCCCGGCTGCTGTCTTCACTTCCCTGGCCGGTGTCTTCACCGACCGGAACAGATCACTTAATTGTATGGCCTTCGGCCAACAGGTTTTTTAACCACAGATTGCACAGATGGGATCACAGATTTACACGGATTATTATCCAGGGCGAAGCCGAAGGAACCGCAAATGCCCCAAAAAATATTCAATACTCAA
This sequence comes from Chitinophagaceae bacterium, assembly GCA_016710165.1. NCBI lineage: Bacteria > Pseudomonadati > Bacteroidota > Chitinophagia > Chitinophagales > Chitinophagaceae > Chitinophagaceae bacterium. The sequence goes on from JADJLJ010000004.1 coordinate 86,475, forward strand.
CATTCAATGTTCAACCTGCTTACCGGCAGGCAGGTATTCAACGGAATCCCGTTCATTGAATATTGAATATTGAGCATTGTGCATTAATATTGATCATTCTTTCATTTCGCAGCCTGGCTTTGTCTCCTCGTTGCAGCGGAATAATATTCCCGTATGCGTAGTAATACGGTTACATAACAGGTATTACCCGTATAGATAGAACCGAAGAACCAAAATACCTTTATTTCATTATTATGTAATTATTCAATCTTAATTCCCTCACTGCGATGAACTTTAAACAGCTTCTTATCATGCTACTCTTTGCCGGAGTGGTCTGCCAGGCAAAAGCGCAGAAGCTGGACAGCACGATTGAGGCGCTTCAAAAAATACCTGCCAAATACCTTTCCAGAGTTGAGAACAAAATAGATAAATACAGTAGCCGCATTACCGGCAAAACAGAAAAGACTCTGGTCAAACTTGCCCGCTGGGAGAATAAGATCAAATCACTTCTGGAGCAGGTGAGTCCGGAAACGGCACAAAAATTATTTGGCAACAATCAACTAACCTTCAGTAGTGCACTGCAAAAACTGAAAGAAGGTAAAGCAGTTGTGGAAGGATACCGGACAAAGTATAATGAATACCGGGATAAATTAACTACCAGTATAAAGTACCTGGAGCAACAAAAAGATAATCTGGATAAAAAATATATCCAGCCGATTAATGCAGCAAGGCAAAAGCTGGATGAACTGGAAAAAGATCTGTCTACTACCGAATCAGTAGAGAAGTTCATTAAAGAAAGGAGAAGGCAACTGATGGATGAAGCGGTGAAGTATCTCGGTAAAAATAAGTATCTGACTAAGATTGATAAAGAGGCGTATTACTATATTGAAACCCTTCGTAACTATAAAGAACTCTTCAGCGACCGAAAAAAAGCGGAAGACCTTGCCCTTAAAATCCTCAATAAAATACCTGCATTTAAAAAGTTTGCACAACAGAACAGTATGCTTGCCTCCTTGTTCCGCCTGCCTTCGGGAAACGGAGGATATAGTCCGCAGGATTTGGCCGGCCTGCAAACCCGGGAGAGCATCAATGCCCTGATACAGGATAGACTAGCCTCTGGAGGCCCCAATGCAAGCCAGACATTCAGCCAAAATATGCAAAGAGCCCAGGCGGAATTAAATCAACTAAAAAGCCAGGTACTAAAGGCGGGTGGTGGCAGCAGTAGTGATGCCAATATCCCAAGCTTCAAACCCAATAGCCAGCGGTCTAAAACTTTTTTGCAGCGCCTCGATTTCGGAAGCAATTTCCAGTTTGGAAGAAACAACAGCCTGGTGCCCAGCACCGCAGATATAGCTTTGAGTGTGGGGTATAAATTAAATGATAAATCAATTGTGGGTATCGGAGCCAGTTACAAGATGGGCTATGGCAGTATCCGGAGGTTAAGCATCAGTCACCAGGGAATCGGACTCAGAAGTTTCATTGACTGGAAACTGAAGAAACAGTTTTTTGTAAGCGGGGGCTTTGAAATGAACTACAACGCTCAGTTTAAAAAACTTTCTCAGTTGCGAAGCCTGGATGCATGGCAGCAATCGGGGCTTATAGGCATAACCAGAAAAATGAATATTAAAACAAAGTTCTTTAAGGGAACCAGTGTGCAGTTGCTCCATGATATGCTGTACCGGCAGCATATACCGGTAAGCCAGCCCTTTCTTTTCAGGGTAGGTTATAGTTTCAGATGATCTATTAATTTTTTTATACAATGAGAAGAGTATTTAGTATTTCAGCATTATGGCTACTAAGCTGTCCGGTAATCGGACAGAACCTGCCCGGCGCCATGAAACTTCCGGATTTTGTTCAACCCACCCCGGAAGTTAGTTCAATACTTAAAGCAGATAATCTTTCGGTAAGCAATGCTACCGGGTCACCGAATATCAGTATTCCCATCGGAACACTTGCCGTAAATGGGATTAAGCTGCCGATCACCATCGGGTACAATTCAACAGGGATAAAAGTGGATGAATATTCCTCCATGATAGGAACAGGGTGGAACTGTAGTCCGGGAGGGGTGGTATCAAGAACAATCTTTCATAAACCCGATGAAAGCAGAAGCGGCAGCAGTTATCCTACCAATTTAAGCAATCCCAACTTCAATTCCTGGATGCGAACCTGCTGAATTTTTTAAAAAATACCCCGGATGCCGAATCGGATATATTCAGTTTTTCATTCCTGAACTATTCGGGCTAGTTTATCCTGGATTGAAACCGTACTACAATCATCCCACTATCAAATTATAACCTGAAGATAAAGGTGATCAGCAATAACTTTTTAAACGGGTTTGAGATCACAACCGAAGATGGAACCGTTTTGAAATTTGATGAGACAGAAACCAGCAAGAGCAGGAACCCGCTAGGCACCAGCTGCCCTAAAAGTTATGAATACAGCAATAATATAACCAGCTGGTACCTTACCCGTATCACAGCGCCGAACAAGCGCTCTTATATGAACTTCACCTACCTCACCCAGAACATCCTTTTTGAGCAATCGATCAACCAGTTTGTCTCAAAATGTATCTCAACAGAATATCACATGTATGGTGGAGGCGATGAATGGAATACATGTCCTACAGGAGCTGCACAATCCGTAGGATCAGAAACTTTTTACACATGTGTAACCCGCCAGTTAGTGACGAGCAAATTCCTTTCTAAGATCATTACTTCAGCCAATGATACAGCTTCCTTTATTTATGATGCCTCTATGCGGCAGGACCTGGATTCGGGAAAGCGGTTGTCTCAAATTAAAATCATTAGCCGGAACGGCACACCCATCAGGCAGGCAACTTTGTATGCTTCCTACTCCAATGGAACAGGTACATCAACGTATACAAACTCAAACAAACGGATGTATCTCGACAGCCTGCTTATGGATGATATTACCAGTTCGGCCAATTCTCTCAGCTATAAGTTTGAATACAACAGCCGGGGCAGTGTGGCAAACCGGCTCACTTTCGGGCAGGATATATATGGCTACAGCAATGGCCATGGAAGTAACCCTTCGCTGATACCTGTTTTGCCCTCTACAGATCAGAATTATTCTCATTTTAACAATGGAACAGGAGCAACGTCAGTAACTTTTGGCGACCGCTCAATAGATACCAATTATGCAAAGAAGGGTTTATTGAATAAGATCATTTATCCTACCGGTGGTTACGATACCATTATTTACTACGCCAACAAGTATTATAACAGCACCACACATGTGTTGGCTGGCGGATCTTCTGTTGCATCTATCCAATCATATTCATTTGGCAGCAAGGCAATGGAAAGGTCTTTTTCTTATACCGATACCAGCGGCAATTCATCAACGTTTATGCTGAGTACACTGGCAAGGTGCAGCAAACAGGACCTTGTTTATACAAGTGGATATATATGCAACGGGGGACAATGTTTAGGTTGTTTTCCCGTATCGGTCACCATAGGCCCTTCTTACTGGTCGGCCAGTGTGAGTTCTAATCTTATTAACCCGATTACAGCATTGGGCAGCCAACATGCATATCATAGAAATGTGAAAGAAAGCACGGTGGGAACTGTTAATAATGGGTATACCGAACATCATTACCAGTTTTTTAATGGTGGTAACCTGTTGCCATACGACCTGTTGAATAACCCGGTATTGTCTGCACCCATGCAGGTAGTGAATGATATAGTGATCGGCGAAGATCTTACCAGGGTATACCGGTATGACACCGCTACGAGCAGTTATAAGCTGCAAAAGAGCACCACCAATTACCTGTTCATGCACCATTTTGATGATTATTACAATTATGTGATACAGGATAATAATTTCATGCCCTTGTATACCAACACTCCGCCAGCCTCTTATGAATTTCTACGTTTTGATGCAACCAAGTATGCTATCAACAAATTCGTGGTGTATTCCGACAGTACAATAGAAGTCACTTATGATAACAATAATGATTCGTTTATTGTTAAAACGGTAACTGAACATTCAAATTCCCTGCACACATACCCCACCAAACAAAAGGTATATACCCCGGACGGGGATACGCTTGAAACCAGGATGAGTTACCCATTGGATGGCAGCGCCTCAGTATTGACAGCCCGCAATATTGTGGCTCCGGTATTGGAGGAGAAAAAATATAAGAACAGCAGCCTGCTTTCAACGGTAACAAATACCTATTACAACTGGCTTTCGGATAGTTCAATAGTTGCCTTACAAAAAACGCAGTATAAGGAATTAATCAATAGCCTGCCTGTGCACATCAATTACATTGGATATGATTCCTTAGGCAATGTACTGGAGATAGCCAAAGACAGCGGTGTACATAAAAGTTACTTGTGGGGACATAATAAGCAGCTGCCCATTGCTGTTGCCAGCAATGCTGCATCCAATGAAATCTTCTATACCAGTTTTGAAGAAACTGATGGCACTGCAGACAGCGATGCAAAAACAGGAGGCAAGAGCCGTACAAGCAATTATACGGTGAGTTTCAGTCTGCCTAACAGCAAAAACTATATCCTGAGTTACTGGAGTTGGGATGGAAGCAAGTGGGTCTACAACGAAGCCGCCTACACAGGGTCAACCACCATTACAGTAGCCAATAAAATTGACGAAGTGAGGGTTTACCCTGCAGCAGCGCAGATGGTGACATTTACCTATACCCCGCTGCTAGGCATGACAAGTCAGTGTGATGCCCGCAACCAGGTAAGTTATTATGAATACGATGCCCTGAACAGGCTTAAACTGATCCGTGATGAGAACAGGAAGATCGTCAAGCTGTTTGATTATAAATATCAGCAGTAAAAACTGAATGAGAAAAAACATCATAAACCAATTAATTACAGTATCATGCTCACTGTAAAGAAAATAAGGTCAGTGACTGTTGCCATATTTTTTGCAACAGGAACAAATGCACAGGATTCCCTGCCCCCGGCTTTTCCGGAGAACAGTAAACTGAATTATGTACGGACCTGGGATGCATTTTATCCGCAGACTAATAAGGACACCCTGATGGGAGGGCTACTTTGCCAGGTAAGGCAGATAACCCAGTATTTTGACGGGTTGGGCAGGCCGATAGAAACGGTAACAAAGAACACCAGCCCAACCATTGGAGATATCATCACTGCAAACACCTATGATGAATTTGGCAGGGAGAGCCATAAATACCTGCCGTTTCACTTAGTCAGAATGTTTGCAGGGGGAAATTTTAAATATGACCCTTTTTCAAGTATCAGAACCCATTACTTAAATAATTTCAACGACAGTTTTCCTTATAGCAAAACGGTATATGAGCAATCTCCGCTGAGCAGGCCAATTAAGGTTTATGCACCCGGCAAAAGCTGGGTCGGAGAAAGCCATGGTATCACTATGCAGTATCTATTTAATACCGTTTCCGACAGTGTTCGCAAATGGGTCATCAGCAGTAACCAGCCATCTACTTCTTCAAGATACGGAGCCGGGCAACTAGATAAAACCATTACAACCGATGAGCATGGAAAACAGGTAATAGAATACAAAGACGCAAAGGGAAATATCATCTTAAAAAAAGTTCAGCTTAATGCTTCCCTGCCGGGGCACATGCCGGATGGCTTTGCACCTACTATATTTATAACGATCTAAATGAACTGACCTTTGTACTGCAACCCAGGGCAGTAGAACAACTCATTAATAACAGTTGGTCATTCGGAACTTATGTACTTGACGAATTCTGTTTTCAATACAGCTATGATGAACGGCACCGCATGATCTCCAAGAAAGTACCGGGAGCCGGGATCGTATACATGATCTATGATGCCCGTGACAGACTGGTGATGACACAAGACTCAATATTACGTGCTGCACATAAATGGATTTACACCATTTATGATGTATTGGACAGGCCAACCACGTCCGGACTGATAACCGATAACAGCTATTATAACAATGCAGCCTACCACCGCAGCCAGGCACAAACCAGTACCAGCTATCCCAATACAGGAAGTTATACCAATGAAGTGCTTTCCAAAACATTTTATGACGATTACAGCTGGCGCAGCGGGGAAAGTAACCCCCTGTCTGCAACCCGCAGTACCAGTTATGACAGTTACCTGTTGAGTAACTCCAATACCACATGGCCTTATCCACAGGATGCAACAGCCCAAAGCAGCCGCTTAAGAGGAATGGTAACTGGAACAAAAACAAAGATATTGGGCAGTAATGATTACCTGTACACAGTAATGTTCTATGACGAGAAGGGAAGGATCATACAGACTCAGAATACAAACATAACTGGCGGAACCGATATCATGCTAACCCAGTATAGCTGGACAGGGCAGCCCCTGTTGTCTGTTGTAAAAACAGAAAAGGCAGGCACTAATTCACAAACTGCCGTTGCATTGACAAAACTTAGTTACGACAGTTCCGGGAGGCTTTTAAAGACAGAAAAAAAGATAAGCCATACAAAAGTGAACAGCGGCAGCATGCCTGGAAACTGGACAACGATCAATGAAAATGAATACGATATCTTAGGACAGGCAATCAGCACGAAAAAATTTGGAACCACCACACTTGATTCACTTAAGTATGAATATAATATCCGGGGTTGGCTTACCAGTGTGAATAAAGAATATATTAAAGACTCTGTCAATGGCCACTGGTTTGGGTTTGAATTGGGATATGATAAGCCAACCTCTTCTGTGAGCAATACCACTTATTCCAACCAGCAGTATAATGGGAATATCAGTGGTATGATATGGAAGAGCGGCGGCGACCAGGAGAAAAGGAAATATGATTTTACCTACGACAATGCCAACCGGATCACCGGGGCCGATTTCAAACAGAAATTCGGAAGTAGCTGGTCAAAAACAGATCCCGGAACCGATGTGTTTACCATTGATTTCAGCCTCGATAGCTTAACCTATGACGCTAATGGGAATATCCTGACCATGCGTCAGAAAGGATTAAAAATTAATGAGAGCCCGGTAATTGACCGGATGAACTACACTTATATGAACAGCGGGGTAAGTAACCGGTTGCTTTCGGTAACCGAAGGCGGCGGCATTGGAAGCACGGATAATAAGCTGGGCGATTTTACTGATATAAATACCAGTAATGATGATTACTCCTACGATGCCAACGGCAATATGATCTCGGATAAGAATAAAAAAATTGACAGCATTAAGTATAATTATTTAAACCTGCCACAAACGATCTATATAAGCTATGCGGTTAATCCACCGTACAGCAACCGGAGCATAACTTATACGTATGATGCGGCCGGTAATAAGCTGAAAAAAGAAACGTATGAAGTTACCGCCACCGGGGTGAACAAACTGATCAGTACAAAATACCTCAATGGCCTCGTGTACGAAAGTAAATTAACCAACCAGGGAGGCAGCCCCGAAGCGGATGATTATACGGATAAGTTACAGTTGATGCCAACCGAGGAAGGCAGGGCAAGAGTTTCAGCCGACAGCAGCGTTGTGCTGTATGACTATATGATAAAAGACCATCTGGGCAATGTACGGGTAATGCTTACTGAAGAAAAAGATACTACTTTTTATATTCCGGCTACCCTGGAGGATTCTACTTTGGCAACGGAAGAATTATATTACAGTTACCTTTCAGATGGCCGGGTGAATGTTTCCACGGTTACCGACTACCCGGCTAATACACCAGCAGGTAATAATTATGTAGCAAAGTGTAATATACCCGACCGCATACCACTGGGGCCAGCGATAACCCTGAAAGTAATGGCTGGAGATAAATTCAATCTTACCGTAAACAGTTGGTGGAAATCCACCAATACCCCCAATTCACCGGAAAATATTACAAGTAAACTGATGAGTGCCCTGGAGACCAATATCGGCGCCATACAGGGCAGCAAGGCCTCCTCGGCAGAGTTGGCAGCATCCGGTGTTTTTACACCTGGAGTAGCCGCCTTTTTTACCAGCCAGAACAGTAGTGGGAACAGCAGCCGGCCCTGGGCTTTTGTAAACTGGATACTGTTTGATGAGCAGTTTAGATTTGTTGCTGCCAGCAGCGGCTTTCAGCAGGTGGGTACCAGCAATACCTATACCACCCATGTTGAACAGGACCTGTCTATAACTAAAAGCGGATTTTTGTATATTTATGTAAGCAATGCAACAGATAATATTCCGGTGTACTTTGATAATTTACAGGTAACACATATTAAGGGGCCACTGTTAGAAGAAACGCATTACTATCCGTTCGGGTTAACAATGGCGGGTATTAGCAGCAAAGCCCTGGCCTTTGGCGGAGCCGAGAACAAGTACAAATACAATGGCAAGGAAGGGCAGCGAAAGGAATTTGCAGATGGCAGTGGGTTGGATTGGGTTGATTATGGAGCAAGGATGTATGATGGACAGATTGGGAAGTGGCATGTGATTGATCCTCTAACTGAAATAGATCGACAATGGTCCCCATATACTTACGTTCATAACAATCCTTTAAGATTTATTGACCCTAATGGTATGGCAAATGCAAGTGCTCGAAACACTAAATCAGAGGATGATTTATTTGAGAACTCTGCGATTAAACCTATGTATTGGGGTGAACGGAATAATAACAAACCTAATGATTGGTTTGCCAAAAAAAATAAAGATGGAACTATTAGTATGTACCAAGACAAAGGAAATAAATCTAACTACCAACATAATAAGTATACAAATGAAGTGTACGTAAATGTTGGTGGAGACGGCTTAACTGCTGAACAAGCAGAATATAATGCTCATAATTGGATAGGAACTCCCAATAGTAGTTCTACATCAAATTCAAGTGTAGGAAGTACAGATTATTCGATTCCCTATTCGACCATTGGCGGTACATTAGCAACAAATGCTAGTAATTATTATTTTAATGCAGAAGGTTGGTATAGTTATTCTCAAAATAAATTTTATTCCCATTCATTTTATGGTAACCAGTATACGAATGGAGGAAGAGGCGCTGCTGCAAGTACAAGTAGGTTTCTGAATCGGATTGGATATGGTTTTGGAGCATGGAATGCTTTTTCTATAAATGCTCAATATCGAAATGGAGAAATTGGAGCAGGAAGAATGAGGATTGAACAATCAAGCAATATTATTTCTACGTTTGGTGGAATTTATGGAGCAGCTCATGGAGTAGGCTGGGAAGCTGGTAGAGCAATATCAACTATTCCTTCGTATAGAGAAAATGTTCGTCCGATAATACAAGATATTTTTGGCTGGGAAAGGGATGAATATCCTAAATATTTATCAGGAGCAAGATCTTTAATAAAAAATTTATAAAGCCAAATAAATGAAAATTCTTAATGTTTATTATTATAATTATTATAAATTCTACAAAAATTTACTTAAAGACCCTGACCCTCATGTTGCTACAGTCTTAGCGTTGAGTTTTAGTGAATCTTTATTGCTGAATGGAGTATCTGATATAATTGCCTTACAATATTTTTGTTATGAAATAAAAATAGAGTTTCAGTTCACAATTCTTTGTTTTATAATAATTTTTAATTTTCTATATTGTTTTAGACCAAATCGAACTAAAATTATTATTAAAGATAAACCAACAATATATAATAGTAAATCTTTTTCAATTCTCTTAACTATACTATTTTTTGTAATAACCACTTCGTGGCTTTTTTGGGGTGGCATTTATGGAAAATATCTATTAGCCAATTGTAATTAATTTGGGTTGTGTTCTAATCGTTACTTTTTGAAATGTTGGATTGATAATTTTCGCATCTGTGGATATCTCCGCTGGTTCAATTTCTTTTACTACCCAGGTGTTTTAACAACTCAGGAACGCCACTGCCTTGTCTTTTGGCCATCAGTTAATATTTGACATAGCATTCGTATATTTAATAAGCAAAATGTTCTTTGATTATTTTAGGTGCATAGCTTATGTATGCTGCGCTTTAAAGATAAACAGCCATACCCGTTCGGGTTAACAATGGCGGGAATTAGCAGCAAAGCCCTTGCTTTTGGCGGAGCAGAGAATAAGTATAAATATAGTGGCAAGGAGGAGCAACGGAAAGAGTTTGCTGATGGTAATGGTTTGGATTGGATTGATTATGGAGTGAGGATGTATGATGCACAAGTTGGAAGATGGCATGTAGTTGATCCGTTGACAGAGGCAGCTTTAAGGCAGTCGCCATATAATTATTGTGTTAATAACCCGTTAAACAATATTGACATTTCTGGCAGATTCACAATTTCAAAGGAAACCGAAAAGTTATTAAAAAATAAATATCCCCGATTTTATAAATATATTACCTCTAAGGAAGGTATTGAGAAAATGGCATCAATTCCTAAACTTATTTCATTACTTAAAGTATTGGGGCTAAGCCAGGATGATATCAAAAAGGAATTTACTTTCGGTTCAGGAGCAGAATTGCAAGTTTCTTTTAAGCATACATTTAGGGCATACACTCCAGAATATAAATTAGGGAAGATAATTGAGATTGATTCAAAATTTCTAGATATTCTTGAATCTGCGAAGACTGATGAAGAAATAGCAGGCGCACTGTTTGCTATTTCTGAAGAAATAACACATGAAGAAGGGCATAGAATAAGTATGTTGCGTTTTTTAAGTACTAATCCTACTGATCCAAATATTGATATGTCTAATATGCATACTGGTAAAGAAGATGGCACATGGCTGTCTGAACAAATGTGGGGGCATGCAAATGGTTATAATGATTACAAGTCTCTCAACCCTGATGCTAAGAATTTTATGCTAGTTACACTTTTAAATGCTATAAGAGTAGTAAAGAATGAAACCGAAAATGGAAATGATGCAAACCTTCCTCCAAAAGAATTACCCCAAGACCCTCCTAAAAAAGGAGGTGGCAGAGCGCCATACTTCTATTAAAATATAAGCAAACCTAATGTCAATGAAAAGATATACTATACTAGCATCTATACTTTTAATTTCTTTTTATGAAATTAAGGGACAAGCAGTATCAAAAAAATATTTTTGTGAAATAATATCTGAGTTTATGAATTCGCAAAAAGTTGCAAATGCATTTCGCAGTACAGCAAGATTTCATGATTCTACACTAATTATAGTTGACCCTGATACTATTTTAAACAGATGTAAATTAGTCAAGTGGCGTGGATATTTAGTAGCGTTAATTTCTAATGGTGAAATTGCTGATAGCTCAAGAGAATTTGATGCCAATTACTTGTTCAAAAATCGTTGCGAATATTATATTCTGAATTACAAAAAAATTAATGCTTCTACCTATTATATTCAAATAAGACATGGATGTACAAATCATATAAGTAGTGCAACTATTTGGAAGAAAAAAAACAAATATTTCTTAGGAGATATTGAAAATGGAGTTTTATAAAGATGGAGTTATTGTTCCAGTCACCACTTCTGACGCAAGAAGTAGTTGCCGCAGCCTTATTTCTCAGCAAAGCCTATAGTAAGGAACTTCGCATCGTGGTGTCCCCGCTTTTTCAAATTATTTACAGCCCTTGTGTTCCGCTAACTCAGGAGAACCATAGCGTTGTCTTCTGGCCATCAGTTAATATTCGACATAGCTTTCGTATATTTAATAAGCATTTGTTCTTTGATATTTATTGAGTGCAGGTAAGTTTGGTATTGTATTTACAACGATAACATTTTTACCCGTTCGGGTTAACAATGGCGGGCATTAGCAGCAAAGCCCTGGCTTTGGCGGAGCAGATAATAAGTATAAATACAACGGAAAGGAGGAGCAACGGAAAGAGTTTGCTGATGGAAGCGGGTTAGATTGGGTTGATTATGGGGCAAGGATGTATGATGGGCAGATTGGGAGGTGGCATTCAATCGATATGTATTCCTCTTCTTTTGTCAAACAATCACCATATAGCTACACAGATAATAATCCGATTTGCTTAATTGATGTTGAAGGAAAATACCAATATCCAGCTGGCAAAGAGGGGCAAAAGCAGGCAGAAAATTATCCAAGACTTACAAATTATTTGTCATCAAATCAGATTAATAAAGATGTGACAAAAAGCCCCCGAATTATGGCTGGATTATTAAAATATAGTGGAGGTAATCTTACCCCTACTGAAGTAAACAAAGCAACGTCTTGGGGAAGTGGACCAATAATTAAAGTAGTAAATCAGCCAGGGGAAAACTCAGGTGGAATCGAATCATTAATGCCCGGAGCATTAGGATACTATGATCGTGAAACTAATACAATTGAAATATCAAAAGAAATTGCTGATCAATTAGAGTCAATGACTAGCCAGGAAGATATTTTGGCTGCCTTATATCAAATTTTTGAAACAGTTTGTCATGAGACAGTTCATTATGGAGACTATTTAGATGGGAAACGACAACATGAGAATGATGCTTCAGGTTTTGGAGGTGAACCAGGAAAAGCATTTGCAGTGGACGTATTCAGTTCTATTTTTAGAAAACCACAACCAGGTTGGGATGGTAGAGTTAATTTAATGGAATTAAATGGAAAAATTGATATAGCAAAACAAAATATTAAAGCTCATGTAGAAGTTGGAGAATTGGAAGTTATTCCATCTTATGTTCCAGAAAATAAAAGCAATCCAAAATAAATAAAAGCAACTGAGGTTTTGTACATCATAATTCCCCCTAAACATTAATAATAAATTATATTATTTACGCTGCATAAACATGAAATATGACTAAGGCATTTATCTTTTATTTTTTAATTAGTTTATCTACAAAAGCTCAACAAATAGATAATGCAAAAATTTTTAATGAATTAATGAATGAATTGTATAGAATCGAAGATTGCCATAAAATAATTAAGCCTCCCTTTTTTAAATGTTGCCCAGCAGACACATTTTCTTCTATTAAGCAAATTATGGATTGCTGTAATCAAAGTAACATACCCTTAAGTAAGAGAGTTTATTGTACAGAATGTATTAATGAGTCGGAACTCGATACACTTGAGTTTTTGATAATTATTAATGATACATTGGCTACCTTGAATAAGGTAAAGTGCAAAAATATTGTTTTGAAAGAATTGACCAAAAAATCAGCTTATTATGATTTTGTTAATAATATTGATAAATTCCAGACCTCTCCTTTTAAGCTAAATATAACTTCATTAAAACAAAAAAATGTCACATTCATAACAAAGAGTAGTTTCCTCAGCCAGAGTAAAGAAATTAAATACGGAAAAATGGGAAAACAATTTACTATCGGGTATATGAATTTCTCTTCAATTGTTTTTAATAGGAAAATGACACTTGGTGTTTTTCAAGTAACTTTTCTTGGGGGACGACTTTGCGGTTACTCAAGATATGTATTAATTAGAAGGTCAAATAACGAATGGAATATTTATAAAAAGATACCACTAGGTGATTTTTAGTTTCTTCTCAGAAAGACCTCTTCGCCGCAATGGGTGTTCTGCCAAACCGTAAGCGCCGCCGTCTGGTTTTCAACCAGCGAAAATAAAAGTTGAATAGCTTTCGTATATTTATTAAGCAATCGGTCTTTGATATTTTTTGGTGTGCAAGTAAGGCAGGTATTGTATTTACAGGGATAACATTTATATCCGTTCGGGTTAACAATGGCGGGCATTAGCAGCAAAGCCCTGGCCTTTGGCGGAACAGAGAATAAGTATAAATACAATGGCAAGGAGGAGCAGCGCAAGGAGTTTAGTGATGGAAGTGGATTAGAGTGGGCAGATTATGGCGCAAGAGTGTATGATGCACAAAATGGGAGGTGGCATATACCAGACCCATTAGATGAAAATGAATACGAAAGGGAAGTTAATAATGCCTTTAAAAGGGAATTGGGTTTTGTCTTTAACGATAAAGAACCTGAAAAAGTTGAAACCAGTGAACTATCTGAAATGAAAAAATGTGCAACCAAGGTAGCATCACTTTTTACTCCTAAAAATGCTATAGATCCAGAAGCTTCAGCAGTACATTACAATAGCAGCCCTTATGCTTATGTGCTGAATAATCCACTAAAGTATATGGATTTGTTCGGATTAGATACAGTATGGAAACCATTGCCAGATGTATCAGTTACAACAAAAGCAAAGAGTAACAATAACAACTTCCCTCCACATTGGTTAGGCCCTTCAATGATCCTTGCTGGACAACCTTGGTTGTCTAAACGTTTTGTAACTCCAGGTTCTTCTCCGGGTACTTCACTTGCTTCAACTGTTTTAAATAAAACTATTCCTATAAATTCTCCTGTAAGGTTACCATCCCCTGTTATTAACAAGTCAGGTATGAGAATAGTATATACGAAATCAGTGGGTAAATTTTTGGGTAGATGGGTGCCGTTTGTCGGATGGGCTCTTACAATTTACGATATACATAAAACAGCAATGGAATATAATAAAAAAGGGGCATCAGACAGTGAGCGAGAATCTCTAATGTCGGCGTATGGGCTGGCCTTTTAAGGTATGAATAAATAAGTATGGAAGACAAATTGTTAAAAGATATAATTGTATTGATTGAGGCAAAGATGGGTAGATATGCTACGCCAATCACAAGAGCGACTTGCCTTGAAAAAGACTTAGGTATAACTGGTGATGATGCGGGGGAACTTCTTTTAGAGTATGGTCAAAAGTTCAACATTGATGTTTCAAAATTGAACTTAAGAAAATACTTTACTCCTGAAGGCGATACAATTTTACAAGCAATTTTAAGAATGATTACAGGTAAAAAAGCAAGTAAGGATAGTGAACTTACTGTTGGAGATTTAGAGAAAGGAGTAATTGCAAGACGATTAGATGAAGAAGTAATAAACAGTTGAAAATAACAAAGCCCCTCACGGGGTTTTTGTATTTTAGTTCAGAGCTTTTTTTACTGCCCAGGTATCCCGCGAACTTGGGATCGCTGCTGCCTGGCCTCCTGGCAAACAGCCAATATTATCTATAGCTTTCGTATATTTAATAAGCAAATTGTTCTTTGATTATTTTAGATACATAGCTTAAGTATGCTGCGCTTTAAAGATAAACAGGCATACCCGTTCGGGTTAACAATGGCGGGAATTTCAAGCAAAGCCCTGGCCTTTGGCGGAACAGAGAATAAGTATAAATACAATGGCAAGGAGGAGCAGCGGAAAGAGTTTGTTGATGGTAGCGGCTTAGATTGGGTTGATTACGGGGCAAGGATGTATGATGGGCAGATTGGGAGGTGGTTTGTTATTGATCCCTTAACTGAACGAATGCGTAGGCATTCTCCGTATAATTATGCCTTTAATAACCCTATCAAATATATAGATCCTGATGGGATGAAACCTGCGGGGGATTGGTATTGGCTGGATAAGAAGGACGAAAAAGATAAAAATGACGCATCTTCATCTAATGCTGATGTTAGACTTAATGGGGCTGAAAGGCAAAAATCTTTAACAGAATTACAATCGGGAGTAAAAGGCGAGTTGCAAATAAGTATGGATAATACTACTGGACTATTAAGTTGTACACAATTAATAACAGGCCCCCTTCAAGCAAGTAACCAACTTATATATGATATGATCAATGATCATTCAATAACTATTGATGTATTGTGTTATATTGGTAATTACAACTCCCTCGGTCAACTTTTTTCTGGAGGTTGTTTTATGGGCAATACCGTTACTCCTTCGACAATTCCAGGTAATAAATCGTCTGTTACGGCAAACCAAGAAATAAATCCAGTCGCCCTTTCTACATCAAGCAATTTCTTTAATAAACCTGGTGCAGACATTATACATGAACTTGGAGAAGCTTTTTTGGGAGCGTTGCTTGCACAAGTTACAGGACGCTCCTCTGGAGATTCTAGAGCAAAATATACAACCTATCCTATTGTGCATGATGCTGCTCCACGTCAGTCTGGCCCTCAAAGTAGAGCATATTTTGACGCTGCAGGTAAGGCCATAATGCTGCCAATAAGAGGAGGGATGGTTGCTTTTTACGCAGGAGATATTAATGACTCAACTCAACCTTTCAAATTTATTGAAGGGGCAATTTTACGATAAATATTTACTATTATGAATTTAAAATTAATCTCCTTTAGTTTAGTGATTCTTTCACTTTCATATGGTACTAATAAAGTTGGCGATAACCCTAAAATTGAAAGAGGGTGTGATCTAAAATTTACGGTTACAAAAATTGATTCAACAAAGAGGCTATATGTTATTTACGCCAAAAAACTTGATACACTATATAAAATTATTTCTCATAAAGATTCAAGTAGCAGCGACTGTGTTAGAATTAAAGTTGGGAAATCATATAATCTGAATATTAAATCAGTTTTTGCAAATTCAGCTTCACTGCTACATATTAACGCTTATAAATATGAAAATGATGTTGTTCGAATAGGTGATAAAGGAACATTGTGGGATTTGTTTTATTGCGAGAACTTAAAAGGATTGTGTTATTATAAAAGTTGGTAGTATTCCGCCTCCACTAATACTCCAAATACTCTTGAAAATCTTACAACCAAACTGCTCGATGCTCTGGAAAACAATATTGGAGGTATTCAGGGCAGCAAGGTATCCTCTTAGCCGCTGTTTGTGTTCCTAAAAAACGGCCCGCCGCCGTCTGGGTACTGAGCATAGTCGAAGTGCAACCAACGGCGAAACTGAAATTAATACTCCCCTAGTTGTTTTTTCTTTCGCCTCATTGGGTGTTCCCGCTGGTTTAAATTATTTGTTGCCCCAGGTGTTCCGCTAACTCAGGAGGGCCGCTGCCGGTCTCCTGGCCAGCAGCCAATAGTATCTATAGCTTTCGTATATTTAATAAGCAAAATGCTTTTTGATTATTTTAAGTGCATAGCTTATGTATGCTGCGCTTTAAAGATAAACAGGCATACCCGTTCGGGTTAACAATGGCGGGCATTAGCAGCAAAGCCCTGGCTTTTGGCGGAGCAGAAAATAAGTATAAATACAATGGGAAAGAGGAGCAACGAAAAGAATTCTCAGATGGTAGTGGATTAGACTGGATGGATTATGGAGCAAGAATGTATGATGGACAGATTGGGAGATGGAATGGTGTTGATCAAAGCTGTGAAAATTATGTAAACCAAAGCCCATATGCCTATGTGGGTAATAACCCTATATTATTTGTTGATTTTGATGGTAATGACTACGGAGTTATTGTTGATAGAGGTAGCAAGACAATAACTATAAGGGCACATTTTTTAACAACAAGTAAAAATAGTCAAGCATTTGCTACTCATGGAAGTGGTAAATGGAATGAGCAAAGTAACAAATATGTTTTTGTAGCTGGTAGTATCAAGGATCTCAAAAAAGGGAAGGCTGATGTTTATAATATCAATATTAACATTACTTCTGAAATATTGGATGGAGATAAAAGATATTTAAATACAGGAGGAGTTATGGAGCATGATACGCCACGTAGTGATAAAGCAGACGCTGACCAAACAGGAATTGTTAATTCATTTGATGAAGTTTCAACATTTAATGACCCCCCAAATACAGTAACTCGAGGAGTAACAGTAGATAATAATGTTAGGGTACTAGCAGAAGATGTCAATTCGGGGATAACTACTCATGAAGTTGATCACGCATTAGGGAATGCGCATAAACCCGAAGGCTCAATTACTGCGGGTAGCCAGGAAAGTACTGTACGAATATCAAATATTAGTGAAACGCTTAACGGTGTAGGTATTGGAGGAACTACAAGCGAAAGAAATAATAATTCCACGGTAGGAAATGGAACACTTTTGCAAGGTTCAAGTATTCAAGGGCTAGAATCAGGAAAAGTAATTACAAGAAAAAGGTATGAACGAATTATGCGCAAAGTAGAGCAAAGAGAAAAAAGGAAAGGAAAAAAAGAAAAAACAAACTAATCAATGAGATGTATAATCTATATTATAATTTTATTTTGGCCAATTTGCCTAAAGGCTCAGCCTATTAATCATGAGCAAATTGCTCTTGATCACTTTATGGAAAAGATATTTGATTTGAAATATAAAAAATTAAAAGCTATCGAATTTTCTGGTTTTACTGAAAATGCACTAACGAGAATAAGATATGGAAATAATTGTTTTGAAAACTTGCCCGACTTGCACATAAACTTGTTCTTTAATGCCCAGGATAAGTTAATAACTGAAAAGAAAATTATTTTACCCTTTAGAAAAGGTTTAAAAATAAAACGAATTAATATGTTTAGTTCAAAAAGATTTAAACTACTTATTTGCGGAGTAAACACAGTTAATGATAGATTCTATGTAAGCATAGAAATGTTTAAACTTAATTATCATGTAGATATATATTTGTTTGAAATGGATAAAATGGGGAATATTTTAAGGTGGTGTGAAACAGGCGCAACATTTTAATCTGATGTCCCTCTTCACTGCCGCGGGTGTTTATAATTAAATGGTTTGCCGCCCTCTGTTTTTCAACTAATGGCGAAACTGAATTTAATACTCTCTTCGTTATTTTTTGTTTCCCCTAATTGGGTTTTTTTAATGGTTCAAATTATTTGCTACCCCAGGTGTTCCGCTAACTCGGGAGCTCTGCTGCCTGGTCTCCTTGCCAGCAGCCAATATTATTTGTAGTTTTCGTACATTTAATAAGCAAAATGCTCTTTGATTATTTTAGGTGCATAGCTTATGTATGCTGCGCTTTAAAGATAAACAGGCATACCCGTTCGGGTTAACAATGGCGGGTATTAGCAGCAAAGCCCTGGCCTTTGGCGGAGCAGATAATAAGTATAAATACAATGGGAAGGAAGAGCAACGGAAAGAATTTGCTGACGGTAGTGGTTTGGATTGGATGGATTTTGGAGCAAGGATGTATGATGGGCAGATTGGAAGGTGGCATGTGGTAGATCCGCTGAGTGATCAAATGAGGAGGCATTCACCGTATAATTATGCTTTTGATAATCCAATTCGTTTTATTGACCCAGACGGGATGATACCAAAATCATCATCCCTAGATTTGCCTGATAACAAAGCTCCAATAAATAGGCGTTTTGATAGTGATGATGATGACGGCCATATCCCTATCTGGATGAGGGATAGACCTATGGTTATTGCTCATAGAATAACAATTGATAAAAAAGCGAAGAGAGTTGATGTTCTCAGTAATCGACTTCCATATGACGAAGTGAGTTTTGATAATGGAGTAACATGGGAGATAAAGGAAAAGGGCTGGTTTAATGAAAATGAGTATGAAGCCAATGGATACGAAGTATGGCATCCTCATGGTGTGGGAATGGGGGCTGTTGATGAAGCAATTATTACTTTAGGAGGTGCAAAAGTTTTAGGTTGGGTTTCTGGAAAAGTATCAAGTTTGTGGATTGGCAGTACTGCCACTGGAGCAGGAGCTGAGCTCGCAATTCGTACAGATATTGTAGTGTTTGGCGGTAGATCTGGTCAATTAGTAAAGACTTTAACCGGTCCCGCGAACAGTGTACTAAAAGGTAGTGAGGGGAGGATATTCATAACAAATAGTGGAGGTAAAGTAATTTGGGATATTACAAAAGACAGGGCAAAATCCGTGATTCCGGGGCAAGGATTTGGAGCTAAAATTGCTCCAACAACAGAACAATTAAACTTATTAAAAAAAGTATGGGGAGATTAATTATGGAAAATAATTGGAATACATCAGTTGGTGAAATATTAAGCGTATTTCGTGGGGCCTTGCTGTCTATTATTCCTTGGCTTGAAAAAGCAAGAATCAAATGGATAGAAAATGAAGCTTATGATGATTGGGATAATATAGTAAAGGCTTTGTATGAAAATATCGTTTGCTCTTCATTAATAGGTAAAGTTCTTCCTGAATATTCAATTGCTAAATACGAATTTCACTATGATGATTATTCAAAACTTGACTACATCAAAGTTGAAAGCAAAGACCACTCTGATAAAAACTTAGCCTTTGTTTCGTTTCAAAACAAATCTCTACCACTTGAGAATGTTAATGTAGCTATTCTAGATGAAATAGATAGAGTTATTGGATATGCTAGTTTAAAGTATAGCGATTTGGAGTTTGTATTTATAAGAAAAAAGGAAGGTAAAAAGGAGATTGTAAATATAATAGAAATATCTCTTTAAATAAAGTTATATGTACAAGTTAGCTTAAAATGGTTAGAAGCTGAAGGTAGGCTGGTGGCTCCCGGCTTCAGTTCGCCACACGAAACGAAAAGTAGTATCTGCCGCCGTTGGTGTTCTCCTTCGTCTCCTCAAATTTACAGTTTCTCACTTTATTGAACGCCCCCGTCTGGCCTGCCTGCCGGTAGGCAGGTCTTCGACCAACGGGAACCATACTGTTATCCTTAATTACCAGAATAATGAGTGAGTATCTTAAAACTGTCTGTTCCTGTTATGTAATAGCTTGCTGATGAGTAATAATAATCTTCAGGATTGCCGCACAGGCCCGCTTTAACCGGGTTGTAATGAATATAATTCATCTTTTGCTCAAACACAGCAGCTGTCCTGAGTTCGATACTCAGCGACTCCCGTTTCCATACCTGGTAATCCCGGTCATGGTTATTTACTTTAAAACCGGCTAGGCTTTCCCGGTCGCTTTTTTCCAACGAGCGCTTTAATTGCTGTGCTGTATACTTCATAAAAGATGCCTGTATAGCAGGCGGCGTATATCCAAACATGGGTTGCCAGATGAGGTGAATATGATTGCTCATGATAACAAAAGCAATTAAAACAATTCGCTTATTCTTTTACCAGGTATTCCAGGCTGCTAATAATAACATCTTTATGTTTATCCTGCAAAAGCAGGTGTTGCCACTTATAAATGGTAGCTGTAAAAAATTGTGGCCAGTATTCAGGATAGGCCTCTTTCACCGGGCTAATATAAATAGCCTGTATTTTTAACATCGGTGTTTTTCTCAGGGAAAAAAGGAAAAATAACGTAAGGAACATCCTATTTTTCGCTGTTGGTTGCACTTCGACTATGCTCAGTACCCAGACGGCGGCGTATCGTTTAATTATGAACACCAACAGCGGCGAAAAGTGAGAAACTGTAAATTTGAAAAGACTAAGGGGAACACTAACGGCGGCAAGAGGCTAAATTTAGAAAGTATCCTTTATTAATAGGACCTGTTTCAAGCTATCTATAAAATTTATATCTTTTGGAAAACTAAATTTAATAGAATCGATCTCTTCATAAATTATTGACTCAGCTTTATATTTTGCTTTAATTAATACCCATGCATAACAAGCATCTTTATCGATTTCACCAGTAATTGAATTTTTCAAATAAGTTTGCATATACTTATCAAGGTTAGAATAAATTATTCTAGACTCAACGGTATCTCCTAAAGTTTGTAATTGTGACGCTTTGAAAATATCACGATACATCTTTTTTTTATACGGCCTATCAAAAGTTTCTTCCGACAATGAATTTAAAAATAACTCACCACTTTTATAATCTTTCAACAGGAAATATATAGAAATCTTGAGTTTTATTGATTTTGCTTTTGTTGATTCACAAACTTGAGATGTATCGAGTGAATTTATTGCGAATTTTAAATAATCCTTGTTATACGAGTTTGAATACATTACAATCATTTTGCTTGCATTTCTATATGAAGCATTGCATTCTTTAATACTGATAGATTGTGCACTACATTTACTGAGAATTAAAATAATTAATATACAGCTTCCAAGTTTTTTCATTTTACATATCTTTTAATAGGAGGGGATGAAATAATAGTATTACTATATGCATTGGGTAGTGGTATTCCAAGATGAACAAATGAGACAGCTCCATTCGGAATGAAATGCCAAAAATTACCTGATACTTTTATTAGTGGCGTTGAATTGCCAGAAGGGAGAAGTTGAGATGCCGGGATGTTAATTGTGCCAACTGAATATCTAGTATTTCCGCCAACTAAACTACCACTACCATTCTCAGCAGGTCTTGTTATAGCTGTTGAATAATTTTTCCCATTAAATACTAATTCGGCCTCACCAGTTGCTACTAAAGCGTCTCCACCACTATATTTCGTAGCATTTCTAATATTAATTGAAACTCCAATAAATTCTCTATTATCCACTCCAAATTTTCCTCCAGAATATTTAATATTAGCTGTAATATTGGCGCTAGTGGTAACTTCCGCCGTTATAGTATGATTGGCTCCCATAGTAGATTGCATATTTTCTTCAAAGTCACTACCAAGAACTCCAATATTTTTATCCGTGCTGGTGGTGTATGAATTAAATCCTAAATCTTTAATAATGTCGTTATCTTTTCCAATATAAGTATGTGTGCTAGGAGTATTTGTTGGTGAGGTCACATTATTACTCCATTCATATTTTCCTGTTATCTTATTTTTAATCCAATCATCAGGTTGTTCTGAATTTTCTTTCTCTGTATTATCTTCTTCTTCCTTGTGTCCAATCCAGAACCATTCACCCGGCCGCATTCCATCCGGATCAATAAACCTTAAGGGGTTATTAAATCCATAATTATATGGAGAATGTCTTCTCATTTGATCCGCTAAAGGGTCTATAACATGCCATCTTCCAATCTGCCCATCATACATCCTTACTCCATAATCCATCCACTCCAACCCACAGCCATCAGCAAATTCTTTCCGCTGCTCCTCCTTCCCATTGTATTTGTACTTATACTCTGCTCCGCCAAAGGCCAGGGCTTTACTGCTAATGCCCGCCATTGTTAACCCGAACGGGTATGCCAAAACAATGAACTTTGATGCCTGAATTTACTACAAATGAAGGGGATGATGGCAGTTATTTCGTCGTTGGTCAGAGACCAGACGGCGGCGATGTGTTTTCAGTGGGGAACACCCATGGCAGCGTAGAACGAGGCGGTAGAAGGAGAAAATTAGTGTGTAATTTGCTTATTTTCATCATACATCTCTATTACCTTTTTTAAATAAAACAGCATAGTTTCAGTATCCATTTTGTTTTTTCTAGAAAATTCAATAATCTTCATCAACACTATATCTACTTGCTTAATATTGAGTATTTCAAAACTGGTGTCCTGTTTTACCAAAATATGTTCTGTGGAATGGCTCTTAAATGCGCCAATTCGATATATGCCGAAGAAGCTATATCCCAACACTTTTTGTGTCTTAAGTTCAGTAGCATAAACGTAATTTATGCTGTTTTTTACGTCCGCTTTATCTAATATTTTTTCATTTATAAAAAAAGAAGTGATTTCACTTTTGATTTTATTTATTATTAAATCACTTTCTATTTTTTGAGCGTTAGCTATAAAGTTTGATAATACTATAATGACAATATATATTAAACGCATATGATTATTTTTTTTGTTTATTTTTTTTGATTTGATCAATTATGTTGTTTGAAACCTTTGTGGGGCCTTCTTCAGCTACTGTATCACCTCTATTAGCTCGAATAATAATGTTGTTTTTAGTTGCGTGTTCAATTTCATGACCAATTACTGCTGCTAAAATTTCAATAAAAGTTAATCCGTTGGTAGATCTTCCTTCCTGTCCATCTCCTTTAAACATAACTATATCCCCTTCTTTATCTGCAGCCAACATTTCATTAATCCTACCTATGTATATATTAATTGTAGATTTATTTATATCAGCATCAATTGTTTTTCCTGACCCATCAGGAATCAATAAAACTTCGTTAACTGTTCCTCCAGCTACATCAATTATTTTTCCTTCCTTGTCTACTGCTTTTCCATCTTTTAATACAATTTGTATCGGTTGTTGAGAATTAACCAATTTCGTAAATTGCTCCATCCCAGCTTCTGTTTTCTGCAACTCAATGCCAATCCTTTTATCATTACCCGAAGCGTATTCAGTATATGCCCCTTTACCACTATTAGCATTTGGGTCATAAATTAATTGTCCATCTTTATTTCTCCAACCAGCAGGGCCTTGTTCCTCATCTTTTTTATCTAGCCAAAACCAATCACCACCAGGTTTCATTCCGTCCGGATCAGTAAATCTGAGAGGGTTGTCAAATGCATAATTATAGGGAGAATGGCGACGCATTTGTTCAGTTAAGGGGTCAATGACACTCCATCTCCCAATCTGCCCATCATACATCCTCGCTCCATAATCAATCCAATCCAAACCATTGCCGTCAGCAAACTCCTTCCGCTGCTCTTCCTTGCCATTGTATTTGTACTTGTTCTCTGCTCCACCAAAAGCCAGGGCTTTGCTGCAAATTCCCGCCATTGTTAACCCGAACGGGTAGTAGTGATTCCGCCGCAAAACCTTGTCCTGTTATAGATTTCAATGAACTCATTAACTACTTAAATATAACCAATTTGGTTGATAAAAGCAGGTATAAAGGTCTTTCATTGATCGTTATTTTCTCCCTTGGAATGAAAATCAGTTTCCACCAGTTTTTTGTATGCCATTTTCACTTCCTGGTTCATATAATCCTGTGCCACACCAACATAGCGGTAAAATTCCTTGCTGCCGGGTGCATGACCCGATATTTTTCTTACCAGTAATTCCGGTACGCCCATGATGAGGAGGGTAGTAATAGCGGTCCGGCGCATGCTGTGGGCGGTGATGTGTTGATGAAAACGCCAGCTCTTTCCATTCCTGTCCTTAAGTTCAACCAGCCTGCCCTGCCTGCTTATTTTTTTTGTGAGGGGCTGGTCCCAACCTGCTTTTTCCATCAATTTCTTTACTTGGATATTAAGATTGGAAACTGATAAACGGGGTAAGATATATTTGCCGGCCTTTCTTCTGTATTTTTCAACAATCGCAAGGGCATAAGCAGGCAATGGGATATTCACTTCTGAGCCTGTTTTTTGGGTAATAATTTTCAGGTAAACCTCATTGCCGGTATAAACCAGGTCTTTTTTCTTAAGGTTCATGAGGTCGCTTACCCGGAGGGCAACCGTGCAGCCAAATACAAAAATGTCTTTTGCCCGCTTCAGGTAAATAGTAAGGGCATCCTCAAATTCCTTATTTGTTATTAGGAATTGTAGTTTTTCCGGCTGCAATACCACGGGTGTAGGTTTTTGAATGGACACCCGGAATGTTTTGTGATAATTGCCCACGCTAAAACCTTTTTCTGTTTGCAGGTAATTGAAGAAAGACTTAATGGTTTTGAAAGTATTAATGACATAATTATCGCTGTATCTTTTTTCCTTGTACAGGAAGGCGGAAAACTGGTGATTGAACCTGGCCCAGTAGTTCCTTTCTTTATGCAGGGTTCTCATGGATGCCCGGTGCAGCAATTGTATCCTTAACGGTGTATCCTGCCTGGCTTCGAACTCTGTAATTAATTTTAAAGTATAGGTATAATTGGCAATAGTGCCTGCCCTAATTCTTTTGCAGGAAACCGAAAGGCGCCTGCCAGAGGCAGATTCTTTAACGAAACGCTGAAAATGTTCAGATACAAGGATCCGGGGAGTTGATCTTTTCATGATAAAAATATTTATATAGGTAAAAAAATTGCTTTTTTCCGCCGAAGCTGCTTTCCGGTAGTGTCCTATTTTGAATGATTGTCATCCTGAGGAACGAAGGATCTCCTAATCAGGTTCGTTTGCATAACCAGAGATGCTTCGTTCCTCAGCATGACAGGTCTTTTTCTCAGCAATGTCTCCTGCAAGGGACATTGCGTTTAGCGAAGACGCAAAGTCCTCGGCTTACTCACAAGGCCGGGGAGAGACGTTGCTGGGAAAAGAGTGGGAATATCGAACAAGGAACATGGAATTCTGAACAAGGAAGGGGATGCTTAAAAGCATAGTACTTCGAAATTCGACATTCCTTGTTCCTTGTTCGATATTCAGGAAACTGTTCCCGGTTGTGTAATAATTTGAAAAAGTACATCCATTAGGTTGTAAATTCGAAAACCGGGTATGAGAAAGCTTTGTTATATAGTAATATGTCTTTTACCCTTGCTGGGGGCAAGGGCACAGGAAATATTACCCCAGGCAGAAACAAAGTTCATCACCCGTTTCCCGTTCAAACAATTCAGCGGGGGGGTAATGGTCATACAGGCCCGGTTTGGCGATGTGCCCGACAGCCTGAACTTTATCCTCGACACCGGGAGCGGGGGCATTTCGCTTGACTCTTCTACCTGTGCGGAGTTCCATATCCCGGTAAAGCCTTCCGATACCAGCATCACCGGTATTGGCGGGGTACGGAAAGTGGCTTTTGCATTCGACCGGACCCTTCACCTGCCGGGGCTGCGGGTTGACCATCTTAATTTTCACGTGAACAACTACGAAGTGCTGAGCAGTGTTTATGGCGAAAAAGTAGATGGCATCATCGGGTATAGTTTCTTCAGTCGTTTTATCATTAAAATAAATTTCGACAGCAGCATGATCGAAGTGTACAGCCCCGGCAGGATCCAGTATCCCCGCAACGGCACCCTGCTGCACCCCGCTTTTACCAACCTGCCCATTCAATGGCTCGACATAAAAGATAAAAAAAGGATGGGGTTCAATTTCTATTTTGATACCGGCGCTGGCCTTTGCCTGCTGCTGAGCGAAGATTTTGTAAAAGACAGCGGCATCCTGCTTTCAAAGCGCAAACCGGTGGTAACGCAGGCCGAGGGACTGGGAGGCAAGCTGCAAATGCGGCTTACCCTGGTAAAGGAAGTGAAAGTGGGCCCCTACCGGTTCAGGCATGTGCCCACCTACCTGTATAAAGACGACTACAATGTTACTTCATACCCGTTCACCGGCGGCCTGCTGGGCAACGACCTGCTCCGCCGGTTCAACATGATCTTTAATTATCCCAACCGGGAGATCCATTTAACACCCAACAGCCATTTTGAGGAAAGCTTTGATTATGCCTATACGGGCCTGGGTATCTATTATGTAGACGGGAAAATAATCGTGGAAGACGTGATCAAGGGCTCCCCGGCCGATAAGGCCCATTTTAAAGTGAATGATGAAGTGATCGCCGTAGACAGGAACTTCTCATTGAACATGCAGGTATATAAGGCTATCCTGCAGCGGCCCAACGAGACCGTCAAGGTATTGATAAGAAGGGATGGAGCGGTGCTGAAGGAATTGACCATCAATACCGCCCGTATCCGTTAAACAGCATCAACCGTTTACGCTCCCCTCCGTACATTTGCAACATGATACAATTTGAAAGATTCAGTCTTGATAACGGGCTTGTGGTCCTGGTTCACCAGGATAAGAGCACACCCATGGCGGTGGTGAATGTACTGTACGATGTGGGCGCCCGGGATGAAGACCCCGCCAAAACAGGATTTGCACATTTGTTTGAACACCTGATGTTTGGCGGCAGCGTGAATATACCCGTGTATGATGAGCCGCTGCAGCTTGCCGGCGGCGAGAACAATGCCTTTACTACCAATGACCTTACCAATTATTACTGCCAGTTGCCGGCCGAAAACCTGGAAACGGCATTCTGGCTCGAAAGCGACCGCATGTTGTCCCTGGCATTCAGCAAAAAAAGCCTCGAAGTGCAGCGCAAGGTTGTGAGCGAAGAATTCAAAGAGCATTACATCAATAAACCATACGGCGATGTATGGCATAAAATGCGTGAGCTGGCATACACTACACACCCGTACCGCTGGATGACGATCGGCAAGGAACTGGGCCATATTGAGAACGCCACGCTGGATGATGTGAAGGCTTTTTTCAATAAGCATTATAACCCCTCCAATGCCATCCTGGTTGTTGCCGGCAATGTGACCACGGAAGAAGTGAAAAGGCTGGCAGAGAAATGGTTTGGTCCCATACCGGCCGGTGAAAAATACAACCGCAACCTGCCGGCCGAACCAAAGCAGACCGAAGCCCGGGTACATACAGTGAAAGCGGGCGTTCCGTTGGATGCGCTGTATAAATGCTGGCATATCTATCCCAGGACCGATAAGCGGTATTATACCGCCGACCTGATCACCGAGATCCTGAGCGGGGGCGGTTCTTCCAGGCTGTACCAGTCATTGGTGAAAGAAAAACAACTGTTCAGCAATATTGAATGTTATCACCTGGGAAGTACCGATGCCGGCCTGCTCACCATCGAAGGCAAACTGGTGAAAGGGGTGAAGATGGAAACGGCAGAAGCAGCGATCAGGGAAGAGCTGGTAAAACTGCAGGAGGAAGGCATCAGCACCCGGGAGCTGGATAAAGTGAAGAACAAAACGGAAAGCATGATCGCCTTTGAAGACATGAGCATAACCAGCCGGGCCGCCAGCCTGGCCATCTACGAACTGCTGGGGGATGCCAACCTCATCAATACCGAACTGGACCGCTACCGGGCCGTGACGGCCGAAGAGATCCGGAACGAATGCAAAATAATTTTTGACGAAAGGAATTCCAATACGCTGTATTATTATTCCAATAACTGAACTAAATGAACAGAACCGAAGCGCCGCTGATAAAAGATGCCATTGAATTTAACCTGCTGCTGAAACCGTATGAATTGTTCACGCTGGATAACGGCGTGCCCGTTTACGCCGTGAATGCCGGGGCGCAGGAAGTGCTGCAGCTGGAGCTGGTGTTTTATGCCGGTAACTGGTTCGAGCAGCAGCGGTCCGTGGCATCGGCCACCAACTATTTATTAAAGAATGGCACAACCGGTAAAACCGCATTTCAGCTTAACGAGGAATTTGAATACTATGGCGCTTACTGCAACCGTGCCTGTTATAATGAAACGGCCGTTGTGTCCCTTTCTTCGTTAAGCAAACATTTACCGGCCCTGTTGCCTGTTATCCGGGAGATGATCACCGACTCTGTTTTCAATGATACCGAACTGGATATTTATAAGCAGAACAGCAAACAGCGCCTGGCCGTGAGCCTGAAGAAAAGTGATTTTGTTGCTGCCCGCCTTTCGGATGCCCACCTGTATGGCGAAGAACATCCGTATGGAAAATATACAAATGCCGAAGACCTGGATGCACTGAACAGCAGCCTGCTTAAGGAATATTTCCGGCACTATTACCTGAACGGACACTGTGTGATCTTTGTGAGCGGCAAATTACCCGGCGACCTGCAGCAGCAGCTGAACCGGGCATTCGGTGATCTCGCCATCCGGACCTTTGATAATAAACTTCCTTTTATAGATACCTCCCCGGCAACAGAAAAAAAATACCGCATTCACAATGATCCCGATGGGGTGCAGGGCGCCATCCGCATTGCAAGGCCCTTCCCCAACCGGCATCACCCCGATTTTATGAAAGTGATGGTGCTGAACACCCTGTTTGGAGGATTTTTCGGGAGCCGGCTCATGGCCAACATACGGGAAGACAAAGGATATACCTATGGCATTCACAGTTATGTGCAGAACCATATCCAGCAATCGGCCTGGGTGATAAGCACCGACGCAGGAAAGGATGTTTGCGAAGCAACCATTGAAGAAGTGTATAAGGAAATGGCAAAACTGCGGGAAGAAAGGATTGATGAAGACGAACTGATGCTGGTGCGCAATTATTTGGTGGGTACCATACTCGGTGACCTCGACGGCCCCTTTCATATCATGGGCCGCTGGAAGAACCTGGTGCTGAATGGTCTCGGGGAATCTTATTTTTACGATTCGGTGAATACCATTAAAACGATTTCGGCAGAGGAACTGAATGTGCTTGCAAATAAATACCTGGTGCCGGAAGATTTTTACGAATTAGTAGTAATTTAAAGAATATTAATGATCCTTAAACCAGGTCGTTTACCGGTTTGAAAAAACGGATGTCAGCCTGAGCTTGTCGAAGGCGATTAAGTAGAACGATTAGCTTCGACATCCCGATAGGTATCGGGACAGCCTGACAGAATTTATTGTTCAGAATTTTCAAACGGATGCACGGCCTTTAATCATCCGCCAACTGGCGGAGACAAGAATATGCAAAAGTGGCTGATCAAAATACTGGTGTGTTCGGTAAATGTATTTGTGCTGGCATATATCCTGCCGGGCATTACGATCGTTGATTTTTTTACCGCCATCATTGTTGCGGTGGTGCTGTCATTGCTGGATGCTTTTGTGAAACCGCTGCTTGTGCTTTTCACACTGCCTGCCACCATTGTAACGCTTGGACTTTTCCTGTTTGTGATAAACGCCGGCATCATCCTGCTGGATGCCTATTTTGTGCATGGGTTCAAGGTAGACAGTTTCTGGCATGCCCTGCTGTTTGGGGCCCTGCTCTCTTTTTTTAATTCGGTGGTGCACCGGAAGGCATTTCCTGCAGAAGATAAAAAGGAAGAAGTATAAACTACTTACCGTATTGAACGCCGTGGAGTGGTCTTTGACCAGCCACGAAAGAAAGTACAGTCGCTTGCGTCTTTTTTCCTGGTACCAGTTTGCCACAAAGACACAAAGGCACGAAGGACTGAAGCAAAAAAATGCGCAGCATTTTCTTTAGTGTCTTAGTGTCTTCGTGGTTAAATTCTTTTTTTCCGGCTGGTCGAAGACCACGCCGTGGCATCCGTAAGAGGCAATTCTTAAACGCTTGAACGCCGTGGCGTGGTCTCTGACCAGCCACGAAAGAAAGTACAGTCGCTTGCGTCTTTTTTCCGGGTACCTGTCTGAGTCATAGCAGCACAACCAAAAAATATTTCCCGCCTTTGTTCCTGTAAAAGCACCGTTGGTTCCGGCTGGTCGAAGACCACGCCGTGGCATCCTGTATAAACTGCTTGCCACATTGAACGCCGTGACGTGGTCTCTGACCAGCCACGAAAGAAAGTACAGTCGCTTGCGTCTTTTTTCCTGGTACCTGTCTAAGTTATAGCGGCAAAAGGCAGACTCAGGGGGACAGTTCCTTATTCAATTTTCATATTGAACCGCCTTGCCTGTTCTTTAATGGTCTTTTCCACTTCGGTTTCTAAAGTGGTGCCCGCATCGTTCTTGTTGTTGATATTTCTGACCCTTTCGGCGGCTATATAGGCATCTCTTTGCGCATTCAGCCTCGTTATCTCATTCTGAACATTACTGCGTTCGGCGCTTTTCTGGTTAACAAGTGCTTTCAGTTCTTCTTTGGTCTTGTTCTTCAAACTGTCGGGCAGGGCCTTTTTATCGAGTTTGTCCAATACCGCATCACCTTCTTTTTCTTTTGCATCAACCAGGTCCCAGCTTTCATTCTTATATAGCTCTTTTTTGCCTTTAACGGTCACCCGTTTTATGGCTGCCGACTTATTGGTGGCATAGTTTAACTGGTCAACCTGCACCTGCTTGGCCTGTTTGGAAAATCCATCATAGCTATATGCAATATAGGTATTGTTCAGTTTGTCATTCAGCGAGAACAACACACTGTCGTACGGCGTAGGAATGTCTTCGGTTTTCGCATCCTGGTTGATGTTGCTGAAACTTCCGTTGCCGCATTCGGCGCCCAGGTTCCAGTGTTCCCGTATCCCGTCCATGCGGCTGCCGCAATAGATCGTGTTCACGATCACGCCTTTCTTCTTTGCCTCCGCACAGGCTTTTGCATAATGCAGGTTGCCCTGTAAGAAATCTTCGTTGCCGGCAATGAAGATCACTTTATAACTGGATGTATTTGCATCCCAGGCGAGTTCATCCATGGAGGTGAAGATCACGTGGCCGCAATATTCATCACCACCATAGGTGGTAAGACTGAACAGGTTCTGCGAAAGCGAATCCAGGTCGCTGATGAAACCATTTATCTTTTTTACATAACCCGCTTTTACGTTGTTGCTGCTCCGGCCATATTCATAAAGTGCTATTTCTATCTGCGGCAGCACATCGTTTTCACATGTTGCTTTTCCCATTACGGTCACCATGTTCCATAGCTGCGCCTTGGCCTGTTCTATCAGCCCGTCCATGCTGTTGCTTACATCCAGCAGGATGGCAGCCTGGATCTTCGGGCGGGCATTTTGTACAGGCGCCGGTTTGAGCGGACCGCTTTGGGTACCGGTAAAAGAGGAAATGGTGATCACTGCGGCCAGGGCAAAAAAAGAGGCAACAGCAGTTTTGAGGAGTGATTGCATAAAGAGAGGTTTTCATTCAGATGCAGCGCTTTGATGAATTGCACATGCGGGTTTTAAAAAAGGACCGTCTTTATATTTGTGTTAACATTCAAAAAGAGGAATTCAAGCTATAAAGTACAAAAGCAATTTGGTAAGCTCCGGCAACATCTGCTAACTTTACCTATAATTTATCTTATGCAATTCGACAGAAAAGATTTAAGCAACGATGAGTTGATATCCATCTATAGAAAACTGCTGCTGCCCCGGATGATCGAGGAAAAGATGCTGGTATTGTTGCGGCAGGGAAAGATCAGCAAATGGTTCAGCGGCATCGGGCAGGAAGCCATTGCCGTTGGCGCCACCCTTGCGTTGCAGAAAGACGAATGGATCATGCCTCTGCACCGAAACCTGGGCGTATTCACTTCCCGGGATATGCCGCTGAGTAAACTGTTCATGCAGTGGCAGGGCAATAAGGAAGGATACAGCAAGGGCAGGGAACGTAGTTTTCACTTCGGCACCAGGGAACAGCATATCTGCGGCATGATATCGCACCTGGGTCCGCAGCTGGCCATTGCAGATGGGGTAGCGCTTGCATATAAACTCAGAAAAGAAAATAAGGTATCGCTGGCCTTCACCGGCGATGGCGGAACCAGCGAAGGGGATTTTCATGAAGCATTGAACACGGCTGCGGTGTGGGACCTGCCGGTGATCTTCATCATTGAGAACAATGGCTATGGATTGAGTACACCGGTGAATGAACAATATCGCTGTAAAAGTTTAGTAGATAAAGCCATCGGTTACGGCATAGAAGGCGTACAGATCGATGGGAATAATATCCTGTCGGTGCTTGATACCATTAAAGGTGTTCGGGATTACTGCATTAAAAATCAAAAACCCTACCTGATCGAGTGCATGACCTTCCGCATGCGCGGGCATGAAGAAGCCAGCGGCACCAAATACGTTCCTAAAGAACTCTTTGAGGAATGGGAAAAGAAAGACCCGGTGAAGAATTTTGAACAATACCTGGTTGCCGGACATGTTTTAACCGGTACAAAGATCGACCAGATCAGGAATGAGACCAAATCATATATTGAAACGGAATTGAGTATTGCATACAATGCGAAGGCACTTGTTGCGGATCTGGAAGAAGAGGTTAATGATGTGTATGCGGAGAGAAAGGATGCAGGATACAAGATGCAGGATACGGGTACGGATCATCCGGGATCTGGCATCCTGAATCCGGGATCTCCTGATAAGCGTTTCGTCGACGGCATCAAAGACGCCCTTCATCAATCCATGCAAAAACATCCCAACCTTATTTTAATGGGCCAGGATATTGCAGAATATGGTGGCGCTTTTAAAATAACGGAAGGGTTTGTGCAGGAGTTTGGAAAAGAAAGGGTGCGGAACACGCCGCTCTGTGAAAGCGCTATTGTGGGTGCAGCATTGGGATTAAGCCTGGAAGGATACAAATCCATGATGGAGATGCAGTTTGCCGATTTTGTTACGGTGGGGTTCAACCAGATCATCAACAACCTGGCAAAGATCCATTACCGCTGGGGACAAAATGCCGATGTGGTCATCCGCATGCCCACCGGCGGAGGCGTAGGCGCCGGTCCGTTCCATTCGCAAAGCAATGAAGCATGGTTTGTGCATACGCCGGGATTGAAAGTTGTTTATCCTTCCACCCCTGCCGATGCAAAAGGATTACTGATCGCTGCCATCAACGACCCCAACCCTGTAATGTATTTTGAGCATAAGGCATTGTACCGTTCGGTAAGCGGCCCGGTACCGGATGAGTACTATGAGGTTGAGATCGGCAAAGCAAGACTGGTGCAAAGCGGAGATGATATCAGCATCATCACCTATGGTTCGGGCGTGCACTGGGCCATGGACTATGCAAAGAATCACGAAGACATTTCCTTTCATATTCTGGATCTCCGGACCTTACTGCCCCTGGATCACGATGCCATCAAAGAAGCGGTTGCTGCCACCGGCAAGGTCTTACTGCTGCATGAAGACACGCTGACCGGCGGCATCGGCGGTGAGATAGCTGCATGGATCGCTGAAAACTGTTTCAGCCAGCTGGATGCACCGGTGATGCGTTGCGCTTCGCTGGATACACCCATCCCGTTCAACCTGGAACTGGAAAAGAATTTTATGGCCTACAGCAGGCTGGATGCATTTGTGGAGAAGCTGCTGAATTATTAGTAATTTCAGTATCCCTGCCCAGTCTAACTAAACTGTTTAAAAAGTGTCAAAGGTTCATTTTCGCCGTGGCGCCCGTGAGAGACAATTCTTAAACCCGTTCCGCCGTGGCGTGGTCTTTGACCAGCCACTAAAGAAAGAACAGTCGCTAACGTCTTTCTTCCCAATTGCATGCCTGAGTGATAGCGGCAGAACCAATGAGTATTTTCTGCCTTTCTTTCTGTGAAAAAGACCGTTGGTTCCGGCTGGTCAAAGACCACGCCGTTGCGTCCGTGAGAGGCAATTCTTAAACCCGTTCCGCCGTGGCGTGGTCTATGACCAGCCACTAAAACAAGAACAGTCGCTTATGTCTTTCTTCCCAATTGCATGTCTGAGTGATAGCGGCAGAACCAATGAGTATTTTCCGCCTTTCTTTTTGTGAAAAAGACCGTTGGTTCCGGCTGGTCAAAGCCCACGCCGGGGCATCCATGAGGGGCAATTCTTAAACCCGTTCCGCCGTGGCGTGTTCTATGACCACCCACTAAAGAAAGAACAGTCGCTAACGTCTTTCTTCCCAATTGCATGCCTGAGTGATAGCGGCAGAACCAATGAGTATTTTCTGCCTTTCTTTCTGTGAAAAAGACCGTTGGTTCCGGCTGGTCAAAGACCACGCCGTGGCATTCGGGAGGGGTAGAGGGTTTTAATTTGGATCTGGAATTCCAGCCTCAGCGAAAGCCTGGAACTGGAAAAGAATTTTATGGCCTACAGCCGGCTGGATGGATTTGTAGAGAAGCTGCTGAATTATTAGTAATTTCAGTATCCCTGCCCAAACCATCTAAACCGATCAACAAATGACAAAGAATCTTTTATTCATTGCAGCGATCACCGTTTTCATTTCCTGTGCCCAGCCCGGTAAAAAAGAAAGTCCGGCAACAGCTTCGGCCGGCAGTACATACCTCCCGGCTGTTTTTGCCGACCCCAACCGGCTGGAAAAAATAAAGGGGGCTATGTCAGTCGTGGACAGCATCTACAAAAAACATGCAACCGACAACCATTTCCCTGCCATTTCTTTTGGGGTAGTGGTAGATGGGCAACTCATCTATAAGAACAGCTATGGTTATACCGATGTTGAAAAGAAGATACCGGCAACCTCATCCTCCCTGTTCCGCATTGCTTCCATGAGTAAAAGTTTTACCTGCATGGCCATTTTAAAACTCCGGGATGAAGGAAAACTGAACCTGGATGATCCGGCGCATTTATATATCCCTGAGCTAAAAAATCTGAAGTACCCAACCGCTGATGCGCCGCCGATCACGATACGCCATTTGATGACACATGGTGCCGGCTTCCCGGAAGATAATCCCTGGGGCGACCGGCAGCTTGCGGATACCGATAAGGACCTGATGGAATTCATCGGCAAACAGATCTCTTTTTCCAATCCGCCGGGCATTGCTTTCGAATACAGCAATTTAGGTTTTGCACTGCAGGGGAAGATCATAACAAAGGTATCCGGCATGCGGTACCAGGACTATATCAAAAAAAATATTTTTGATCCGCTGGGTATGAAAACTGCCACGTATGAATATGCAGATGTAGCTCCTGGTAAATTAGCACATGGTTACCGTTGGCTGAATGAGAAGTGGAACGAAGAAGTATTGCTGCATGATACAAAGGACGGAAGCTGGGGTGCCATGGGCGCCATGATCAGTTCTATTGATGAGTTTGCCGGTTATATGGCATTCCATCTTTCTGCCTGGCCGCCAGGCAATGCAAAAGATGACGGACCCATAAAAAGAAGTTCGGTGAGGGAAATGCACCATCCCTGGCGGTGGAATGGTTTTAATGCGAATTTCAAATTCCCGGATGGAAGGACCTGTGCCGTTACATCAGCGTATTGTTATGGTTTGGGATGGTTGAATGATTGTGATGGTAAAACGTATATTTCTCATAGTGGCGGACTGCCGGGCTTTGGAAGCCAGTGGCGCATCATGCCCGATTACGGCATTGGCGTAGTTGCATTTGCCAACCGTACCTATGCACCCATGGGGGGCGTGAACCTGCGGGTGCTGGATACGATCATCAAAATGGCCGGCCTGCAACCCCGGCAACTTCCCCCGTCAAAGATCCTGGAGCAACGCAAAAATGAGCTGATGAAGATATTGCCCGGCTGGGATAAAGCCGAACAGAGCGGCATCTTTGCCGAGAACTTTTTCCCGGATTACCCGATCGACAGTCTTAAAAAAGAAGCAAGAGGCCTGTTTACAAAAGCCGGAAAAATAATTGCGGTCAAAGAAATGAGACCCGAGAACCAGTTGCGGGGTTCTTTTATCATTGAAGGGGAGAAAATAAACATCGAAATATATTTCACCTTATCACCTGAGAATCCTGCATTGATACAGGAGTATCATATAAGGGAAGTACCGAAACAATGATTTTTAACCGCAGAGGCGCAAAGGCGCAGAGTTTTGGTTCGAAAGAAGTTGAACGCCGTGGCGTGGTCTATGGCCAGCCACGAAAGAAAACCAATAAGTATTTTCCGTCTTTCTTAATATGAAAGCACTGTTGATCCCGGCAGGTCAAAGACCACGCCGGGGCATCCGGGTAGGAAAAGGCAATTCTTAAACCCGCGAACGCCGTGGCGTGGTCTATGACCAGCCACTATTGAAAGTACTATCGCTTTCGTTTTTTTTCTTTTGTAGCTGTCTATTTCATAGCGGCAACACCAATAAGTATTTTCCACTTTCAAAAACAGCGATGGTACCGGCAGGTCGAAGACCACGCCGGGGCGCATGGGCGAAAAATATACGGCCTTCCTATCTGGGGTTACACTACCCGGTCCTGTATGGCGTCTAAAAAATCCTTGCGCCTGCGTTGTGATACTTCCAACCCTTTATTGTTTTCCATCATTACATATCCGCCGTCATGCCGTTGAAATTCTTTCACCTTTTTCAGGTTGATCAGATAGTGGTGGTGGATGCGAAAGAACCTATGTCCT
The DNA here is from genome assembly GCA_016710165.1 of Chitinophagaceae bacterium. Lineage (NCBI taxonomy): Bacteria > Pseudomonadati > Bacteroidota > Chitinophagia > Chitinophagales > Chitinophagaceae > Chitinophagaceae bacterium. Next base: position 123,400 of record JADJLJ010000004.1, read on the forward strand.
CCCAGCTGATCTTCAAATTCACCCAGTGCCTTTGACGATACCAGTTTATGGCCATCGGTTAAAAAAACATAGGTATATGAACCATTCGCTTCACAGTAAATGATTTCGCTGAAATTGACAAAAACGATCTTATCCGACATGGCGATGCCAATCTTCTGGTCGGTGTTGCCGGAATGGTTATTCAACAGCTTATCCAGGTTTTGTAATTGAATGGAAAGCCTGCCCAATTCGTTCCGTACATCATGCCTTATCTTCTGTATCACTTTGATCACATCCTCCGAACCCACGGGCTTGAGTAAATAATCCACGGCGCTCAATCGGAATGCTTCCACGGCATATGCATCGTATGCTGTAACAAACACAACCCGGAAACCGGGGGATGGAAAACTGCGAACGAGATCTACGCCGGTCATTCCCGGCATTTCTATATCGAGGAAAACAAGGTCTGGATGCAGTTGTTCGATCAGGGCCTTTCCTTCTTCGGGGGAGTTGGAAACAGCCAGTACTTCCACATCCTCCCGGCAATGCTTTTTCAGTAATGTGCTCAAAACACTTACGGCAGAAGGCTCGTCATCAATTAGGATGGTCCGTATCATGGGTTAATTGTTTGGCTTGTTGGGATAAGGTGAATGGCACCTGGATCTTAACCAGCGTGCCGATAGCCTGGTCATGGTCCTGCAGGTCGGTTATACTGGTGTGGATGGCAGTGCCGTATTCCTTTGACAGCAGTTCGAACCGTTTTGACAGCAACTGCATTCCCTTTGAATGATGTCCGTGCCGGAATTGCTGCTTCAGTTCTGCTGCTTTTTTCCTGCCGATGCCGTTGTCTTCAACCTCGAACTCTGTGGCCCGGCTGCCCTCATGAATACGAACCTGCAGTTTCCGCTCCCCTTTTTTATTGGATAACCCATGCCAGATAGCATTCTCAATATAAGGCTGCAGCATCATGTTCGGGATCATCCGTTCTTCGGCATCCAGTTCCGGGTCTTTTTCGATGGAATATTGCAGGTTCGGTATCCTTAGATTTTCCAATGACAGGTACAGTTCAAGCAATTCCAGTTCCTGCCGGACACTAACAAAGGGCTGATCGGCATTATCCAGAAGCATCCGCAGCAGTTTGGAAAAGCGGGAGAGGTAGAGTTGGGATTTTTCGTTGTTCTCATTAACGATCAGGTCCTGGATCGCATTCAGGGAGTTGAACATGAAATGCGGGTTGAGCTGTGCCCTGAGACTTTGCAACTCCAGTTCTGCCATCTTATGCACGGCTTCGGCTTTTTCAACTGCCCTTAGTCTGAGTGTTCTTTGACGCAAGTAAAGGAAGACAAATACTAAAACAAAAATCAGCATCCCCGTCCCCATCATCCGTATTTCATTTTTTCTATTAATGACAGCCTTTTCTCTTTCCTGCTTTGCTTTGGTAGTTGCAAGCACCAGCCCGGATCTATATTTTTCTTCAGCTACTGCCTGCTCATGTTTAAGTTGTTCTTCCGCTTTTATTCTTTCCTGCCCGGTTCTTTCATCGGCCACTGCCAGATCAAAAAGGTATTTCTCCTGCGCAGCCTGTAATGCATGACGGGTTCTTTCTTCGGCCAGTTTTTTTTCACCGGCAATTCTTACTTCGGCTAAAGCCCTGTCATTTTGCGCTTTTTCTTCCGTAACCGCTTTTTCCACTTCGAATTGGGTACGTTGCTGCTCCAGTTTACGGGTGGTTTCGTTATTCATTATTGAGTCTCTTATTTTCAGATGCATCTCTTTGTACTCAATCGCTTTTTTATAATCTTTTAGCGCTAAATAGATTTCAGATAGCTGCCGGTAGGCATTTTGTTCACTTTGCTTGTACCCGAAATCTTTCATTACTGCTGCAGCTTTGCTGATATACATGATGGCTGAATCATATTTATTTTTTGCTTCCTTTTCCGGCAACCGGGCAGACTGCTTAGCCAAGAGCGAACCAATATTGATTTCTGATTCAGCAACACCCCACTTATCGTTTACCGCCGACCGCAATTGTAAAGCAGAACGGCACATGCCTAATGCTTCATCAAGTTTACCCTGCTTGGTTTTTACAGTACCTATCTGGTTATACATATATGCCTCGTTCTGTTTGTCGTTCAAATCCCTGTAAATTTCCAGCGTCTTGGTAAATACATTTATAGCTTCTTCATATTTTTCCTGTTTTGTGTAAATAACACCGAGGCTGCCGGAGGCAGATGCAATTCCTCTTTTATTTCCCGTCTCTTCCGATATTTTTAAGCTCTCTTTTGCTGCAGTAAACGAAGCGGCCAGGTTGTTCTCATACTGGTAAAGCACACTTAAGTTCCGCAATGCACCTGCTATCATATTTTTATTGCCCGCCTCTCTTGCCAACTTCAGCGCAAGTAGAAAATTTTTCAGCGCCTCGGGGTAATTAGCCAAATTTCCATAAACAGACCCAATACCGAGATAAGTAGTCATCAACCCGTCTTTATTACCCAGTTCCTCATAAATTTTCATTGCTGCATGGCGGTACCGAAGAGCTTCCACATAGCTGTCTTTTTTGGTATGTTCAAAAGCAATGCTTGTAAATGTATTTGCCTCAGCAGTCTTGTCTCCCATTTCATGATACAGGCTTGCAGCCAGTTTATATTTACCTACTGCATTTTCCCAGTTGCCTTTTTTTGATTCGGCCTGCCCTTTCAGAATTATTGCATTTGCTTTACCGGACTTATAATGGAGTACGGAAGCCAGCATTTCTGAACTGTCTGCGTAGGTAATTGCCTTTGCAGTATTATTAATGCTGATATATTTTGAAGCAAGATCATTGAGCAGTTTTACCTTATTGGAATCCTGTTTTGCAGAATTAAGAACGGTCAGCAATGAATCAATTGTTTTGTTCTGGCCACAAACAGTTAAGCCGCAGAAAAGAAGAAGCAATTTCCAGTATACGATGCGAATAATACTTATCATGCTGATATTTTACCGACAACGATTTTATAGTATAGAGCCCGGTTTGTTAAATAGGGTGCGAACCAGATCGCAGAAACCAGAGTTTTTGTATCTGCAAAAAAAGACTGCTTTAAGTTAGTAAATTAATACAAGGAACAAGCTGCAAATTCATTGATTAATAAATGCAGGAATTCTTTAATAACTGAAGCAATAATGCTATAAGTGCAAATACCGGAGCCTGATTGCTTCCGGGACCGTAAAAAACCATTTTCCCTGCCTCAAATCACTTATCATTCCAGGGCATCAGTTATTAAATGGCTTCCCCGCCTGTTAAGCAGCTATTGCCAGTAGTGTTATGGCATAATAGATTTGGTTCAAAATCATTTCAGTCACCAAACTATTTGTTATGAAAAAAGCAACCATCTTCCTTGCTCTAGCAATCACATTTATTGCTTGCAAAAAAACAGAACAAGACTTTTCAATATCTAAAGATGAACCAGGTACAGTTGCTGCTAAGGGTAGCGGTGCTACCAGCAGTTTTACAGTTCGTATAGATGCCGTAACGCTTAATCCCTCCAGTCCTGAAGGTCCTTATGTTGGCGCTTATGGATATATAGGCAGCGGTGGAGGAGGAAGTAGTGTTTCTGCACGGGGCTTTTGTTATGGTACCAGCCCCACACCAACCATTGCAAATAATAGTGTTTCGGTGGGTTCCGGGGCAGGGAATTTTTGGGCTAAAATAACAGGGCTGACACCAGGGACCTATTATATCAGGGCTTATGCAATCAAAAAGGGGATTGTTTATTATAGCTATAATGAGTTGGAATTTATCTGGGTTTACTAAATCATCAGCAGACCGGAATTCAATTTAACCTGTCACACAAAAGCCAAAACACAATCTGCAAGATATAAGTTCAAAATAAAATGAAACGCTAAGATTTATTAAGATAAGCCACCATTAAAATTACTGTTATGAAAAAGTTTATTTCATTTTTTGTTATAACGATCTTTCTTTTCGCTAATGCGGTAAAGTCTCAGGTTGCCTGGAATACATTTCAGGGAGGTAATGGATATGATGTGGGTGCAGAATTGGCAATGGATGGAGCTGGGAATATTTACGTTGCCGGATTCTCAATAGGATCCTGGGGTTCTCCAATAAGAGCATTCAACGGTGGATCACATGATGGTTATGTCGCCAAATTTGATAGCAATGGCAACCTGCTATGGAACACTTTCCTTGGAGGAACAGGCAGGGATTGGTGTAGCGGAATAGTAATAGATCCTTCCGATGGCTCAATCTATGTTTCCGGGGAAAGTGATATTGCCTGGAACCCGGGAATAATTAAAAACCCCTATTTCAGTGTAAATGACGGATTTATAGCCAAACTAAACCCGGCAGGAGCTATCCAGTGGGTTTCTTATATTGGGAATGTAATTCCGGGAACAGTGGCTTCCAGCAAAAATACTTATGACATTGCTTTTCATAATAGCAACTTGTATGTTGCCGGTTATTATGCTGCGCATTCCTCCGATTTTCCAGGGAACCCTTGGACGATGACAAGTTTTATGGCACGAATGAACCTGAGCGGTACAATTACCGGGTTTGAAAAATTTGGCACTCCTGCTTCAATAGCTGGAGAGCCGATAAGCTTAGCCTTTTCATTAACTGTTTCACCCGACGGTATTATTTATGTGGGGGGACATTCAGATGCTGCATGGAACACATCTTACTGGTGGGGTTCTCCATTAGAAAGTCATCATGGCTCAAAAGATGCATTCCTCGCTGCATTTAATAGCGCAACAGCTTTTGGCAGTAATCCGTCTCACGGATTGCTGTGGTACACATTTATCGGTTCTTCAGCTAATGATGAAGCGTTTGAAATCTATGCCGGTGCGGATGGGTTTGTATATATATCCGGGTATTCAGATCAAAACTGGGGCACACCCGTCAATCCTTTTTCCGGAACAAGAAATTCCTTTGTGAGTAAGCATGCCAGTAACGGAACCCGTCAATGGCACAGCTTTGTAGGCTTGAATTCTTATACCTCTTATATCGTATCAAGTTTATTTCATGGTCCGGACAATACTATTTTCCTGTCCGGGGATTTTAACAATAATCCGAGCGTTACCCAATTCAATGCCGGTTCCGGAACCCTGATTCGGAATATACTTCCAAGTTGTACTCATGCAGAAGGAACAGCAAGAGATATAAAGTACAGTGATGGTTATATATATGCCGTGGGAGAAACATATTTCTCATGGGGAAATCCTGTTAATGCACATTCCGGATCTGGCCAGCATCATAATATGTTTGTTGCAAAGTTTACTCCCTTCAATATCACGGCATCCGCGGGCCCGGATGAAAACCTCTACTTCGGCTATGCACCCGATCAATGTGTAACAAAAACGGCAACTATAACCTACGGCAACGGCCCTTTTACTTATAGCTGGACATTAGACCGGGCATTACTGCCCGGAGAAACAATGACAGGCTCAGGTACGGCATCTGTTACTGTATGCCTGATGGATACGGCACAGCTCTGTTTAACTGTAACGGATGCCACCGGATGTACGGCTACGGATTGTGCCAATATTTTTGCCGAAGATGTAAGATGCTTTGCCGGAAACAGTCAACCACATAAGGTTTTGATCTGCCATAATGGGAATACGATCTGTGTAGATGATAATGCAATTGCCACTCACCTGGCCCATGGCGATTATGTTGGCCCCTGTGTTTCCACGTTTGCAAACCCGGGCGATATAGAGATCACGGAAACACCTAAACCGGGATTGACCATTTATCCAAACCCAGGAAGCGGCCGTTTTACCATAACATTAAATGGTAATGATATAAGCAGCCGTGAAGGGGCGCTCCGGGTAATAAACAGCAACGGCCGGGTAGTGAAGCAATGGAACATGAATGGACAGAACAGGATCAGCCTGGAGCTTAATGTACCCGGAACTTATATGGTACAACTGGTGACGGGCAGGCAGGTTATTACAAAGAAACTAGTTGTGTTGCATTAACGTGGATAGGCCTGCAAGCAGGATATTTTAACCGCAGACCTGCCTACCGGCAGGTAGGGGCGCTAAGACGCAGAGTTTTAGTTCGAAAGAATTTATTTCTCTGCGTCTCTGCGCCTCCGCGGTTTATTGATGGTACCGGCTGGTCGAAGACCACGCCGGGGCATAAGAATTTATTTCTCCCCGGGGTGATAGGTCTTCTCCGCATGCTTCATCACATCTTCTTTATAAAACAACACATCTTTGAATTGTCCCTTGCTGTACATCAGTCCCTGGTCAAAGAAATGGGGAGAGCCGGGATCGCCGCTCTGGCCGCCGGCTAATAATGACCTTGCTTTTATCTTCTTGCCAAATTCTACGGCACAGATAAAACTGTTACCATTAACGCCGTATCTTTTTTTAGTGCCTGGAAAGGTCCGGCTGGTATAGGAAGGCAGCATGCCCCAGGTGGAAGAAACGAAGCCCACCGGTATGCTTGGTTTGCTGTCATCAAATTTATTATCCATGTCGGATGAGATCCGCTGGAAGCGGTTTATCTCTCCCCAGGGCACCTGCCACTTGCCGAACCGGTCCTGCAGGTCTTTAATGGTTGCAAGCAACGGTAATAGCATGTCTTCATAAGATGCACTTGCTGCAAACCGTTCCGTTTTTGTGACCTGGTCAACAAATTCAAACTCATCTGCATCCATGCTGCGTTGTATCTTTGAGATCAACCGTTGTCCCCATTCCACGGCCAGGGTGGTGGCAATGGAATTTTCCCCGCAGCGGTGATCCCAGTTCTTTAAAACAGCCACCGGTTCTTTAAGCATTGCATACAGGGAATCCTTGACCGGAACCGTATTTTCAAATGACCGTACCAATGCCGGCACCAGGATCTCAAAAGCAGGTAACCGGTTATCATACCCGGCTTTGATAAGTTTGTTGATGTCGTATTTATTTTCTTCAGCCAATACCCTTACTGCATTGATGCCCCGGAAGTTCTCTCCGTCAGGCGCCATATAAAAGGGGTAGTCCTGTTTTTGGGGACTGTACTTTCCGGCAACGGTATAGGGTGTGGAGTTACAGTTCTGCAGCCAGCCGTTTACCGGGTTGATACTCTGTATTATTTCACCGATGGGATGCTGGCCCTTCCATTCCGTTGCAGCCGTGCTGCCATCAACGGCCTTGTTCCAGTTGTATTTAGTATCCCTTGCCGGGATGCGGTTGCCATGCCAGTAAGCAATATTGCCTTCGGCATCGGCATACACGGTGTTGTTGGAGATGTTTCCCTTCAGGTCAAGCGTCTTTTTAAAATCGGCAAAACCAGCTGCCTTGGTCCGTTGCCAGCATTGGATCAACCCGTTCGCAAGCCGGTTATCGGCCCGCAGGCTGAGCACCTGGCCATTGCGGTTTGCCATGAGCGGCCCGTGGTGGGTGAATAATACCGTGACCGTTTTTGATGAAAGGGCTGCATCATCTGTTCTGAACCTTATGGTGATCTTTTTTTGTGTAACGGGCCTTGTAGTCTTCTCATATTCATACACAAGTTTTCCGTTCTTTTTCGAGATCTTCTCAATATAGGTATCTGCTGCATCCACGCCGCTGGATGTATGCATCCATCCGCAGTGTTCATTGAAGCCCTGGTATACAAAGAACTGTCCCCAGGTTACTGCACCATAGGCATTCAGGCCTTCTTCACTCACCATGTGTACTTCGGGACGGAAATAGAATGTTACGTGCGGATTGATATACAGCATTGCATTGCCCGAACTGCTGATCTTTGGTGAAATGGCAAAACCGTTTGAGCCGGTCAGCATTTCTTCGTCCTTGTTTTTACGGGAGGAAGAAAGATCTTTTCCTTCCAGGTAAAAGGATGAAAATTCTTTTTCGGTGATGTCTGCCACATTGATGGCATTGATACTTCCATCCGTCCACAAAAAAGGATACCAGGGTTTGAAACGGGTCAATAAAGCCGGTTTAACAGCCGGGTTCTTATAGAGATAATAATTGATGCCGTCTGCAAAAGCATTACATAGTTTCTGCATCCAGAGAGGGGCTTTTTTATAATCATTTTCTGCATCTGCAGAATCAAAGAGTATGCGGTTGAGCAGGTCCCACACCAATTCATTTTCGCCTTTTGTTTCCGAGACCCGGCCCAGTTTGTCAATGTAATTCATCTCCACACGTTTAAAATCATCTTCGCACTGGGCATACATCAAACCAAACACGGCATCGGCATCCGTCTTGCCATAAATATGCGGAACACCATAGTTATCCCGGATGATGCTGATATTCTTCGACTGGGTTTCCCAGCGGGCTGTTTCAGCATGGGAAAAAGGCTGCGCAAATAACTGAAGAGGGAAAAAGAGTATTGCGAGGAAATATTTCATGCTAATTATTTTTCGGTTCATTGGCTTCCAGTACCCGGAGGAAATTTCCGCCCAGTATCTTGCGGATGTCTTTCCTGCTGTAACCTCTTTTTAAAAGTTCCTTCGTGATAAGCGGCATGGCGGTCACGTCATCTAATTCCTGCGGTAAAGAATTAACGCCGTCAAAATCGCTGCCCAGGCCAACATGGTCTGCGCCAATAAGTTTTACGATATGATCGAGGTGATCGAGTAAAAGAGAAAGTGGCGGGCGCAGCGCTTTTACTTCTTCCGGGTATTTCGTAAACAAAAACATGTCTGCAAAATAAGGTTCCGGGTTTTGCTTTAGTAAAGAATCCCGCTCTGCCTTATGATTATTATTGAATATTTCGGTACGCCTGTCGAAGCTGCTGTCTACAAAACCAGAATAGAAATTAAGATGAATTACGCCACCGTTTTTACCAATGGCTTTTACCTGGTCATCTTTTAAATTGCGCCTGTGCGGACAAAGACTGTATACACAACTGTGCGAAACAAGCGCCGGTTTTGTGGTTGTGTTAATGGCATCCCAAAAAGTCTGTTCGCCAACATGAGACAGATCTACCAGCATGCCCAGTTCATTCATTCGCTTTATAACCTGTTTTCCAAAATCAGTTAATCCCGTTTTTCTTACGGAGCCCGGCTCTCCCTCCTTTGGTGGGAGTTGGAGGGAGGTTTCTGTTAATGCTGATGTTGCCCAGTCTGTAGAGTTGTTCCAGGTAAGCGTCATGTATCGTACGCCTCTTTTATAAAAATTATCCAGGTTGTCTAAATTGTTTTCAATCATGTGCCCGCCTTCCACGCCAAACATGGCAGCTAATTTTTTTTCTTTAACGGCCTGGCGCAATGCTTCCACACGCCCCACCATCTTTATTTTCCCGGGATTGCGTTTGGCAACAGCATCCAGGGTATCCATTTGCCGGTTGGCCCATGCGTAGGGATTTGCCTGCTGCCCATCGCACCACACAGAGAACAACTGTACATCCACGCCGCCTTTTTGAAAACGGTCAAGATCAGAATGTGTTTTGCCGCTGAGGTCACTGTCCATCTGCAGGTTCTTTTCAATGGCCGTACTGAGAAGATCGTTGTGGGTATCAACAACAATGGATTTGAAGTGGAGTTTTTTGTAAGCCTGTGCAGATGCCATAAGCGGCACAAAATATAAAAGGCAGGCAATAATTGTTCTGATCATGATTTATACTTTGTGTGATTTTCAATAAAAGCCTAATCTGTTTTTCCTTTCTCTCCCACAAACCATTGCTCCTTGTTTTTGAACAGCACATTGAACGTGGTGAGCGAACCATAGCAACGGGTGATGTATTGCTGGATGCTCACTTTTTCTTCGTCGCTTAGTTTTTTATTGCTGTTGATATTCTGTTCCAGCACCCGGAGCCGGTCACGCAGCATGACTATTTTATGAAAGAAGTCGTCGATGGGGATCTCTTTCGGCTTCAGTGTCTTATCGGCTGTTTGCAGCACCATCGTACCGCCGATCCATTTATCGCCGATGGGTACAATTTCGGTTACGTCGCTCCATTGCCGCAGGATCTTCAGTAAGGATTTCTCCACTTCAGAAACGGTTTCCACTTCGGCGGATACATTTTCTGCGATGATCTCGTCCAGCGCATTGTCTGTTTTATCAATTTCTTTTACCCCATGATTGATAAAGGAGATAAGATAGGTGGCGTAGCGTACCGCCACGACCACACCGGGACCAAACTGCGTGTGCTGCAGCCGGGTGCCAATGCCAAGGGTCAGTTGATCAGGTTCCATATTTTTTAATTTTTACCGGGGGCCCGGGCCCTTTGTTTTTTTTCGTGTTGTTTTTTTATCAGCCGCATCGTGAGCGGAACGAACAGCGGCAGGAAAGAAGAAATATAGGGGTTGATGAGATAAACAAATGCAAATATGGTGAACAGGGCAGGAACGACCACGGCCCTGAACGAATAATATTTTGCATCGGCATGGCTTAGCCCTTCCGATAATTTATTTTCCGGGTTGCCGATGTACCGCCACATGAACAGGTTGAACAAGCCCAGCAGGATGATATTGGCCGTATAAAAGATCACCGGGGTAAAAACATGCTTCATGATGTATTCGCTGTAAAAAAGCGGTGCTGAAAGGCATCAGGGCAACTGCAAACAGGAAAAGCAGGTTCAGCCATAATAATTTCGGGGTATAATTCACTACATAGCCAAACAAACGGTGGTGAACGGTCCAGTAAATACCGATGAACATGAAACTGATGATGAAGCCGACGAATTGGGGGATCATATGTGCCAGCGCTTTCAGCAGTTTCCCTTCCGTGAGTTCGGCCCTTTCGATCTCCGGCACCTTAAGTTCGATCACCAGCAGTGTAATGGCAATGGCAAATACCGCATCACTGAAAAGGATCATCCGTTCCAGCTGGAATTCTTTTTTGAGTTCGTTGTGGAGGGGGTTCATAAAACAGCAGTTATGGTCAGTTTACTTTTTTGAACTCGTAGGGATTGTATTCAATGAAGTCGGCCACCTTAACGGTCACCGCCATCACTTTCCCGTTCTCCACGGCAAAGGGGAAAATGGCTTTGCTGAATTCAGGGTCACTGAACGTGGCATAGAACCGGTTGCCGCCCAATGATTCCAGTTTTGCATACATGTTTGGGTGGTGACTGAATTTCATTTTCAGCTCAGCGCCTTCCTGAACCACGCTCATATTGCCATACACTTCATTGGTATAATTGCCGCAATAGTCTTTTACCGCCAGGGATGGCTTTAGTTGCAGGGCAACGGAGTCCTGCATCTTTTTATCCTTCTTTTCATCTTCCTTTTTTTGCTGGTTGTGAAAACCAAGATAGAATTTACTGTAGTTTCGGTAGGGCTTGCCTAAGTAAGCATCGGCGATCTCCCATTTCAGCGCTTCGTAGAAACTGTTCTGATCGGTATTGGTAAAGACCAGGATGCCCAGTTTTTCTTCCGGCAGCAGGGTAACGCTGGTAACAAAACCATTTACGCCGCCGGTGTGTGATACCACTTTCTTACCGCAGTATTCTTCCAGCATCCATCCCAGGCCGTACAGGCTGAAGTGACCGGTATTGAATTGTTTGCCGCCATTGCCCAGGATAGAATGCGGGAACCAGGTTTGTGCAATGGCAGCGGGTGTTATTACCTGCTTGCCATCATATTTTCCGCCATTCAATTGCGCCATCACCCAATGGCTCATATCGCTCACGGATGAACCAATGCTGCCGGCAGCCGCCAGGTTATCAATGCTGCAGAAGGGGATCTTTACGAGCTTTCCTTCGGCCATGGTGTGTGCGCTGCATTTGTTGGGGCGCCCGGAAAATCTTTGCTTAATGCCAGGGAGCTTGTCATGCCAAGCGGCGTGAATATTTTTTCTTTCAGGTATTCTTCCCACTGCAATCCCGATGCACGGGGTATCACTTCGCCGGCTGCAACAAAGGCGGCATTGGTATAGCCCCATTTTGTACGGAAAGGATAAGGCGCTTTGATATGGCTCATCTTTTCTATCACGGCTGCCCGGGAGAGGTTGCTGGTCCAGTAAGTAAAATCTCCCTGGAAGGTTTGAAAGCCGATGCGGTGACAAAGCAGGTCTCTTACAATGGCCTGTTCACCTGCTGCTTTATTGTCCAGTTTGAATTGCGGGATCCATTTGGTCACTTTATCATCAAGCGATATTTTCTTTTCTGCATCCAGCATGGCCAGGGCGGTTGCTGTAAAAGCTTTGGTGTTGCTGCCGATCATGAACAACGTGTTCTCATCCACCTTGTCTGTTCCGTTCAGTTCCTTCACACCGTAGCCTTTCATCAACACCACTTTCCCGTTCTTTACAATGCATACTGCTGCGCCGGGGATCTGCCAGCCTGTAAGGGCATTGTTCACATAACCATCCAGGCTGTCTTTTACAAAAGAAGGGATGCTGTCGTTTTGACCAAGAACATGCAGGGAAAGAAACAGGAAGGAAACCAAAAGGAGTCTTTTCATATCAGCGTTTTGAACAGGAAAAGTACTTCTCTTTTTTTAATTTCCTGCCTGCCCCGGGATTTTCGGGGCATCCAGCTTTAACAGTTCAAGTTTTGAACGCCGTGGCGTGGTCTATGACCAGCCACCAAAGAAAGAACTGTCAACTTGCGTCTTTTTGCGCCGGATTTTATTATGGGCCAGGGATAATATTGTGATGTTGATGCATTATTCAGGTAATCAGAGAGGCTTACTGGTTCCAGCTGGTCAAAGACCACGCCGGGGCTACCTGAAGGCAAAAGATTTTTCGCTTTGGTGGGTGTTCCCATGCTATCCGTATGCCAACTCCTAAACCCGTGAACGCCGTGGCGTGGTCTATGACCAGCCACCAAAGAAAATACTGTCGATTGTGTCTCTTGGCCAGGTACCCGTTTAGGACATAGCGGTAAACCAATAAATATTTTTCACATTTCTTTCTGTGAAAAACACCGCTGACAGTTACCACAGTCCGTATATTTTTCGGAATGGAATCATCTTACCCGGTGGAATGGCCCCAGTTTTATACTGCCAGCATTTACATGCGTAAAATGCTGCTTTCAGATAAGGAACACAAAGAGATTATCGTAGACAGCCTGAAATTCATGGTTGCTGAAAAAAGAATCATTTTGTATGCATTCGTGATCATGGGTAATCACGTACACCTGATCTGGCAACCCATGTTTGGATGTAATCTGCCGGAGATACAGTCGTCTTTTATAAAATATACGGCAAAACAGTTGAAGCGATCAATGGAAACGAGCGATCATAAAATGCTTGATTCATTCCGGGTATATAAAGAAGATCGTGCCTATCAGATATGGAAACGCAGGCCACTGAGTATTGAACTCAGAACAACTGCTGCATTTGACCAGAAACTAGACTATTTACATTACAACCCGGTAAGAGCAGGCTTATGCATGAACCCTGAATCTTATTATTACTCCTCCGCCGGATTTTATTATAGTGCCAAAGATAATTTTGGGATGTTGACCCATTATTCAGGTAATTAGAGTGGCTTAGCGGTTCCGGCTGGTCAAAGACCACGCCGGGGCATTAGAAACAGGAAGGAAACCAAAAGGAGTCTTTTCATATCAGCGTTTTGAACAGGAAAAGTACTTCTCTTTTTTTAATTTCCTGCCTGCCCCGGGATTTTCGGGGCATCCAGCTTTAACAGTTCAAGTTTGAATTTATACGAGGCGTTTAAAATGTACTTATTGAATGTTACTTCATCGGCCATGCTGGCAAATTCATACGTGGGCCTGTATCTCAGCATGAAACTGTCCAGTTGATCCGCCTCCAGCCGGGTTATCCTTTTTACAAAGGTCTTATTGAAACGGTAGTCAACAAATTTTTCCTGCTCCTGCTGCTCCAGTCTTGCCCGGAAAGCTTTAAGCCGTTTGTTCCTCCGGAAGCGGAACATGTTGATGATCTCGTTCACATCGGCGCCCACAGCGCCATCGGGCGATATGCTGGTCTTGATGGTCGGCTTATGAAAATCATAATATTCGGCATAGGCCTGCCGGTTCTCCATCGAATCCTGCCGGTATGATTTGGCGATGACCACTACCTCCTTTAATGTGTTGTACCGGCTTTTCACGTGAACCCGCAGGGAGATGTCGAACTGGGAAAGGTCGGCAATATCCTTTACAGCAAATTTCTGGGTGGGCTTTTCATGGTAGATGAACGTGAGGGAATCTTTTTCTGAGACGGTGATCCGGTAACGTCCCATCGAATCGGTGCTGCTGTATCTTCCCCCCGTACTCTCCACCCGCACCTGCTCCACGTAATTTCGTTTGGAGGAATCAAACACCGTTCCGCTTACGGTCAGTTGTGCGTTGGAGAATTGAGCAACGCCGGCAAAAAATACCAACAGGGTTATTTTTAGTAATGACCGCAAAAGGATTCAGGTTGATTGGTAAAAGTAAAAATACCTGTTTAAAGCAAATTTACGGGGGACAGTTTTAACTGCGATTTTGCTTTTGCATCAATGACCCGATCACCCCGGGATAGTGAGCATGTTCGAGTTCATGGATCTTCTGCGCAAGCGATCCGGGCGTATCATTCTCCTCCACGCTGCAGGTGGCCTGGAAGATTATCTCACCGTGGTCGTACAGTTCATCCACGTAATGAATGCTGATGCCACTTTCTTTTTCCCCGGAAGCAATAACGGCTTCATGCACATGGGCGCCGTACATTCCCTTGCCGCCGTATTTGGGAAGCAGGGCCGGGTGAATGTTGATGATCTTCTTTGGATAAGCCGCTATTAAGGAAGCAGGGAGCTTCCATAAAAACCCGGCCAGCACAATGAAACCGATGTGGTGCTTTTGCAGTACGGGTAAATAATGATCGCCGTTGAAAAACCGTTCCTTTTCTATGAGCAATGTGGGAATATTGTTTTTGGAAGCGATCGTTAGAACGCCTGCCGTGGGTTTATTGCAAACGATCAACGCAATTTTTACAGTGGAGGAGCCGGAGAAATGATCTATGATCTGCCGGGCATTGCTTCCGGCGCCGCTGGCAAAAATGGCAATGTGGATGGTGCTGCCTGTCTTTTTACCGCTGATCTTGTTCCATATTTTAAAGATGTATTTCTTAAAGAAAGCAAACTGCCCGAACGGGATACTTATCAGTAAAACACAAAGGGGCCAGAGCAGGGTTATGAGCAGGATATACAGTATGAACCAGGTGATGCCTTTTTCCAGGCCGGTCAGCAAAAGCAGTTTGCGCCCCGCCCATCCGCAGAGGCTTCCACCCAGTGCAAAAGTGCTTATTATTAGCGCCAGGTTGAGGCCATTGACCCCCCAACGTGTTTTCAATTTCTGAAACATGGCGCAAAAGTGTATCAAAAATTTGTGAATCGGCACCGAAAAACGAAAAAAATAAGCATTTAAAAAGGCTTTACAAACACATGACAATTACGCTTCAGTCGTAGGCACAACCGGCTGAAAACCACGCTGGATAAGGGAAAAAAAATTTTAACATTGTTGATATATTGTCAGTATCCTGCCTTATTTTTGCAGCCGAACCAGGATATTTTTCCACATTAGCCCCGAATAACTGTATGAGTCGCTATAGAAAAATCTTTAACAGGGTACTGCCCGCTCTTTTTTTAACTGTTTTCCTTTCTATTAATATCAATTCCTACGCTGCCGATGGCGAAGCGCTTTTCAAAGCGAATTGCGCTGCCTGCCATAAGCCCGACAAAGACTTTACCGGTCCGGCTCTTAAGGGATGGAAGGACAGGGTTCCTGCCGGTGACTGGATTTATAAGTGGATAGAGAATTCAACTTCTTTAAGAGAAACAGATGCTTATGCAAAGGATCTTTGGAATAAGTGGGGAAAAGCACAAATGACGGCATTTGGCAACCAACTTAAGAAAGAGGATGTGGATGCGATCATGAAATACGTGGACGACTGGGCCCCACCAACAGCGCCAACTACGGGGCCAGCCAGCGCACCCGCTACCGACGATTCGCTGCTTTTCGGGATACTCACCCTCGTACTGGCCCTCATTGCCTTTATATTATTACAGGTAAACAGCAACCTGCGCAAGCTTTCTGATGAAAAAGAAGGGGTACTGCGTACCGAACCTGTTCCTTTCTATAAGAACAAGACCTACCTGATGTCGGGCATCCTGCTGCTGTTTTTGGTGGGTGGATACTATACGATCAATGGTGCCATCGGCCTGGGCCGCCAGCATAATTACCAGCCGGAACAACCCATCTTCTATTCACATAAAGTACACGCCGGCACCAACCAGATCAGTTGCTTATACTGTCACGGCGGGGCGCAGGACAGCAAGCAGGCCAGCATTCCATCCGTGAATGTTTGTATGAACTGCCATAAATCGATCAGTAAGTATGAAGGCCCGGATGTATTGGTAAGGGAGAATGGAACCGCGGTTGACGGTACTGCTGAAATTCAGAAACTGTATGCATACGCCGGTTGGAACCCGGCCACAAAGACCTACAATCCCGATAAAAACGGCGACGGCATGCCCGATGGGTCAAAAACGATCGAATGGGTGAAGGTTCATAACCTGCCCGACCATGTTTATTTCAATCACAGCCAGCACATAAAAGTGGGCAAACAGCAATGCCAGACCTGCCATGGTAACATCCAGGAAATGCCGGAAGTTTACCAGTTCACGAACCTGAGCATGGGCTGGTGTATCAATTGCCACCGGGAAACCAAGGTTGACTTCTACGATAAGGAGAATGCTTCCGGCAATAAGTTTTACAGCATTTACGAGAAATTCCACAAAGACCTGAAAAGCCATAAGATGGACAGCGTGACCGTGGAAAATATCGGTGGAACAGAGTGCCAGAAATGTCACTATTAATCCAGGAACAGATTATTCGAAATTGTATATAGAACAGGTTGTTGACCGCCAACCGTCAACTACTAACTGTCAACTGAATAAAATATGAGTAAGAAAAAATACTGGCAAAGTTTTGGAGAACTGAATCAAACAGCAAGTTTTCAGGAATCAACCAAAAATGAATTTAGAGAGGAACTGCCGCCATTGGCCGACCTTGATGAGAAAGGTATTTTAGATGCCAAAGCTCCCCGGAGGGATTTCCTTAAATATTTAGGCTTCAGCACAGCCGCCGCTGCCGTGGCTGCCAGTTGCGAAATGCCAGTGCGCAAAGCGGTGCCTTATTTACAAAAGCCAGACAATATCATTCCCGGCGTTGCCAACTATTATGCTTCTACTTATGTAAATGGCGGCGATACCATTTCGGTTGTGGTTAAACAAAGAGACGGCCGTCCCATCAAGATCGAAGGAAACGAACTTTCCAGCATAACAAAAGGCGGAACCAACGCCCAGGCCCAGGCATCTGTGCTTGACCTGTATGACAATACCCGGCTGCGTTACCCCATGCAAAAGAACGGGAAAGGGTTCAAGGAAGTTCCCGGTTTTGATGCTTTTGACAAGATGGTTGGGGCAGAACTGGCGGGGATCAACGGCAAGCCGGTTGTATTACTTACCTCCACGGTAAATTCACCTTCTACCTTAGAAATAATAAAAGAATTTTTAGCAAAATACCCGGGCAGCCGTCATGTACAGTACGATGAAGTGAGTTACAGCGGCATGTTGCTGGCCAACGAGATCTGCTATGGCAAGAAAGCCATTCCTTCTTATCATTTTGAAAATGCGAAAGTGATCGTTAGCCTGGGCGCCGATTTCCTGGGCACCTGGCTCAACCCGGTGGAATTCAGCAATCAATATGCACAGAACAGGAAAATAAGTGGTGAAAAGCCAACCCTCAGCAGGCATTTTCATTTTGAAAGCATGATGAGCATGACCGGCAGCAATGCAGACGACCGCTTTACACACAAGCCTTCTGAAACAGGCGCTGTTGCCCTGGCCCTGCTTTCACAACTCGGATTGAGCCTGGCTCCGCAAAATATCACGGATAAAAAACTGGCAAAGGGAATTGAAAAGGCAGCGGCAGCGCTGAATGCACATAAAGGCGAGGCGCTGGTGGTTTGCGGCAGCAATGATGCCAACATACAAATGATCGTGAATGCCATCAATGAACAGATCGGCGCCAACGGAAAGACCATTAACTGGGCCGTTACCACTAACTATAAGAATGGCATTGATGGAGATATGGCGCAACTGGTGAGCGACATGAACGCAGGCACGATCGGCGCCCTGCTGGTTCATGGTGTTAACCCGGCTTATTCTTATCCCAACAGCAAAAAATTCAAAGACGGATTAAGCAAGCTGGTAAGTGTTTCCTTCAACGGAACCATGGACGAAACAACAGAACTGTGCAAATACATCATCCCTTCACACCACTGGCTGGAAAGCTGGGGCGATGCTGAGCCGAAAACAGGTTACTACAGCATGATACAGCCTGTTATCAATCCGTTGTTCAAGACAAGAGCATTCCAGACTTCGCTGATCAGGTGGAGTTCGGCTGCAGGCAGCATGATCAATGACTACGAAACCTATTTCAAAACATACTGGAATGCCAAACTGGGCGGCCCGGATCTGTATAATAAGGCCTTGCAGGATGGTGTGGTAGAACCGGCAACCATGCCTGTGGGAACTGCGGCTTTCAATGCCGGAAGATTAAGTGATGCCGTAGCAGGTATTGGTGCCATCAAGACCGGTAAAACAGAAGTGGTGCTTTACCAGAAAGTATCAATAGGCAATGGCACCCAGGCCAATAACCCCTGGTTGCAGGAACTGCCCGACCCGGTAAGTAAAGTAACCTGGGACAACTATGTGATGATGAGCCCGGCAATGGCCAAATCATTATTGGGACTTGATGTGATGAACCAGGAAGGCGGAAACCAGAGCAACTACGAAGTGCACCCGGAAAAACCCGTGGTGAAAGTTACCGCTGAAAACGGCGCCGTGGTTGAATTGCCGGTGATCGTTCTTCCGGGGTTGAATAAAGATACCATTGCCATTGCAGTGGGTTACGGAAGGGAAAGTGCAAATAAGGAGGAGACAGCGAACCATATCGGCCGGTCAGCAGCTGGCGCCGGAAAGAATGTGTATTCCATGGTGAATTTCAACGGCACCTTTCAATATTCATCCATGTGCCTGGTTGAAAAAACAGGAAGGACCTATCCGCTTGCGCAAACGCAGGTGCATGGTTTTACCGAAAGCCGCCCGGTCATTTTTGAAACCAATCTTACCAGCTACATTGCTGATCCTGAAGCAGTACTTGAAGAAGTAAATGCAGAAAGAAAGATCCTGATGTATGCCGGCGGAACCGATTTTGTAAAAGACGCCACCATTTATCCCGATTTTGAAAAGCCGGGCATTAAATGGGGCATGAGCATAGACCTGAATACCTGTACCGGTTGCAGCGCCTGCGTGGTAGCCTGTACAGCCGAAAATAATGTGAGCGTGGTTGGCAAGATGCAGGTTCAGCGGGCACACGAAATGCACTGGCTGCGTATTGACCGGTATTTTACCGGTGACCTGGAAAACCCGGATGTGATATTCCAGCCCATGCTTTGCCAGCACTGCGATAATGCACCCTGCGAAAATGTTTGCCCGGTAGCAGCAACCAATCACAGCAGCGAAGGCCTGAATCAGATGACCTATAACCGTTGTATCGGTACAAGGTATTGTGCCAACAACTGCCCATATAAAGTGCGCCGCTTCAACTGGCTGGATTATACCGGGGCCGACAGTTTCCCCGACAACCAGAACCCAATGGTGGGTACATATATGGATGAATCAGTACTGCAGATGAACGATGACCTGACCAGAATGGTGCTGAACCCGGATGTTACCGTTCGTTCACGTGGTGTGATCGAAAAATGTTCTTTCTGCGTTCAGCGTTTGCAGGAAACCAAACTGGAAGCCAAGAAACAACAGGACCCAACCCTGGTGCGTAATGTTAAAACAGCCTGTATGCAGGCTTGTCCTACACATGCCATCAGCTTTGGTAATGTGAATGATAAACAAAGCGATGTATACAAGATCAGGAACGTGGAGCAGAAACACCGCTCATTCTATGTGCTGGAGCAGTTACACGTTTTGCCCAATGTGAGTTACCTGGCAAAAGTTCGGAATACCGACAGGCATATTGGTGTGGAAGAAGGCCATGCAGAAAAGAAAGAAGGCGAAGTGAAAAAAGAAGTGAATGCACATCCATAAGGGCATAAAAATCTGTGGATATCAAACCAAGTAAAAAATAAAAAGTAAAGATTAAAAAGCAGGACCCGTTCATCTTTTTGATCTTTGACTTTTGACTTTAAGCAATATGTCATTACTGAAATACGAATCGCAACAAAGGGAGCCGCTGGTAGATGGTAATAAAGATTACCACCAGGTAACGGAAGATATCATTCGCCCCATTGAGATGAAACCAAGCCTTCTCTGGTATATAGGATTTTATATCAGTGTGGGTTTACTTTTATTCGGGGTGTATAGTGTGTACCGGGAGGTTACCTATGGTATCGGCCAGTGGAATGTAAACAAGACCATCGGCTGGGGCTGGGACATCACCAACTTCGTATGGTGGGTGGGTATTGGTCACGCCGGAACGCTGATCTCTGCCATCCTTTTATTATTCCGCCAGGGCTGGAGAACAGGGGTGAACAGGGCCGCGGAAGCAATGACGATCTTTGCGGTAATGTGCGCCGGCCAGTTCCCGATCTGGCACATGGGCCGGGTATGGATGGCTTTCTTCGTATTGCCTTATCCGAATACACGTGGCCCGCTCTGGGTTAACTTCAATTCCCCGCTGTTGTGGGACGTATTTGCGATCTCAACTTATTTCACCGTTTCATTATTGTTCTGGTACTCTGGTTTGCTGCCCGACCTGGCAACCGTACGTGACCGTGCTAAAACCAAGTTCCGCAAAATGTTCTATGGTGTTGCGTCTTTCGGCTGGACCGGGAGTACCAAACACTGGCAGCGTCATGAATCATTATCACTGGTATTGGCGGGCTTAAGTACGCCGCTGGTATTGTCGGTGCATACGATTGTATCATTTGACTTTGCCACCTCGATCGTTCCGGGCTGGCATACCACCATCTTCCCTCCCTACTTTGTAGCGGGTGCCATCTTCAGCGGGTTTGCCATGGTGCAGACGCTGATGATCGTGGTGCGTAAAGTACTGAACCTGCAGGATTATATCACCCTGGGCCATATTGAGGCCATGAACAAGATCATTGTACTTACGGGAAGTATCGTGGGTTGTGCCTATTTAACCGAGTTATTCATTGCCTGGTACGGGCAAAACCCATACGAATGGTATGCATTCAAAGAGAACCGTGCCAACTTATACAGCCCGTATGGCTGGAGCTACTGGCTGATGATGTTCTGTAACGTGGTGTCACCACAGTTGTTCTGGAGCCGTAAACTGAGAAGGAATATCACCGTTACCTTCTTCATGAGCATCATCGTGAACATCGGTATGTGGTTCGAACGTTTCGTGATCATTGTTACATCGGTGTACCGCGATTTCCTTCCTTCCTCCTGGAGTACCTATTACAGCCCCAGTATCTGGGAAATAGGTTTCTACCTCGGAACATTCGGTTTGTTCTTCACCTGCTTCTTCCTGTTTGCAAAATACTTCCCGGTAATTGCGGTGGCGGAGATCAAAGCGATATTAAAGACCAGCGGAGAGAATTATAAAGCAAAAATGACCGATATAGAGAAGGCGGATGCAGAGAAGTTTTATATTGAAGAAGTGTCACACGCACATCACTAAAAATTAAAGGTTTAAGACGTTTAAAAGTTAATATATGGCTGGAGGAATTAAAAAATTTGTTGTAGGAACTTTTGATGATGAAAAGGTATTGTTTCCTGCGGTGAAGAATGTTCGCAAGGCAGGATACAAGATACACGATGTGTACACCCCTTTTCCCGTGCATGGCCTCGATCATGCCATGGGCATCCGTGAAACAAGCCTGCACACGGCAGGATTCATCTATGCCATCACCGGTACCACAACGGCGCTTACATTCATGACTTGGGTGTTTACCAAAGACTGGCCGCTGAATATCGGCGGTAAGCCGCACTTCGCATTGCCGGCCTGGATACCCATCACGTTTGAATTAACGGTGCTGTTCTCGGCCGTAGGCATGGTACTTACTTTTTGTTACCTGTGCAACCTGGCACCCTTTGTTAAGAAACATCATTTTCATCCAAGGGCCACCGACGACCTGTTTGTGATGGCCATTGAATGTACCGGTAAGACCAATGATGCCGAAGTACAGTCTTTTTTAAAGAACGCAGGGGCTCAGGAAGTGAATGTTCAGGAAGTGGAGACCGGCTGGTGGATCGGGACCTATGATAAAACACAAAAGTTGTATAAAGAAGAAAAAGGGTATTAACAGAACAAAGAAGGGAAAAGGAATACTATTTCCTGCTTAATAATAAAGAAGTTTATCAGAATGAAAAAAACAGCCATCATAGCAACACTGGTCCTTACAACAGCGGTTGTGTTCACCAGTTGCGACAGCAAACGGCAGCCAGGTAAAATATACATCCCCGACATGGCGTACAGCCGTGCATACGAAAGCTATGCAGAAAGGGACTCTGCCATATTTACCACAGACCCGAATGATGCAGGGCATAAGATATTCTATAACAATATGGCGCCGGCCGGTACCATTGGCAGGGGAGAGCAGTTCCCTTTCAATATACCAAACGACAGTAACGGACTGATAAACCTGAGCGCCCAGGTAAAAAATCCACTGGCTCCCCTGACCGGTAAGGAACTGGAAGAAGCGGGCAGGCTGTTCAATATCAATTGTGCCGTTTGCCATGGAGCAAAAGGAGAAGCCAATGGCCCCCTTGCACCAAAAGTGGGTGGTGTGAAAAGCATCATTGCCTTGTCACCTACCTACAGCGACGGACGGATATTCTTTATAATGACCTACGGGCAGAACAACATGGGAAGTTATGCTTCGCAGCTGAGCAGGGAACAACGCTGGAGGATCGTGCAGTACATACGCACACTGGAACCAAAAACAGCTGCCCCGGCAGTTGATGCAGCACCAAAAACAGACAGTGCTGCAGTAAAAAAATAATAAATAACGAATTCACTTAAAATAAAGATCAGATGGATCATCAATTTCAACTACCGGGCAGTTATAAAAAGTGGACGTATGGCCTTATTGGCGCCGGTGTAATCGCATTGTTGTATGGATTTATCATGTTTCACCCGTTAGCACATGCAGGGCATGGCGAAAATGTGAACAGCACCCGTTTCTGGGCCGTGCTTTTACAGAACAGCGTATTCTTTTTGCTGGTGGTGAACGCAGCCATGTTCTTTATTTGTGTTACCACCATGGCCATGGCCGGCTGGGTGGTTGCTTTCCGGAGGGTCTCAGAAGCCATCTCAAGCGTAGTGCCCATTTTAGGGGTCATTACTTTTGTTATTTTAATGGCCATCGTATTTGGCGGCCGTACAGACATCTATCACTGGCTGGATACAGAGGCCGTTGCAAAAGACCATATTTTAAATGGGAAGAGCGGATTCCTGAATGCCAAGTTCTATGCCATCTGGTCTTTCCTTACCATTTTCCTTTGGTGGTTCCTGGGCAGGAAGATGAGAAGCCTGAGCCTGGAAAGCGATAAGAAAGGGCCCATGGATTATGAGACCGGGAAGAAATGGATATGGAACAATACCGTTTGGGCTTCTTTATACTGCGTGGTGTTTACCCTTACCGTAGCCTCCACCATACCATGGCTCTGGCTGATGAGTATTGATGCACACTGGTACAGTACCATGTACAGCTGGTACACATTCGCCAGCACATTTGTATCCGGTATGTCGCTGATCGCTTTGTTCGTGATCTATTTAAAGAACCGCAACCAGTTGCCTTATGTTACCGAAGAGCATCTTCATGACCTGGGTAAATTCATGTTTGCGTTCTCTGTTTTCTGGACATACCTGTGGTTCTCGCAGTACATGCTGATCTGGTACAGTAACCAGCCGGAAGAGACCAAGTATTTTATTGAGCGGATAGGAACGGCAGAAAAAGCAGGCCCGTATAAAGGCCTCTTCTTCTTCAACCTGATCGTGAACTTCCTTTGCCCGTTGCTGATATTGATGAGGAGGGGAACCAAAAGGAACTGGACCATGGTCACCATCATGGCGGTGCTCATCATCTTCGGTCACTGGATAGACCTTTACCAGATGGTGATGCCGGGAACACTGCATGAACATTTTCAACTGATGCCGTTTGAATTCGGGGTTGCCTGTTTCTTCATCGGGCTGATCATGTGGGGAGTGGGAAATTACCTGACCAGGCATTCCCTGCTGGTAAAGAATCATCCTTTCCTGAAAGAAAGCATGATCCATCATACCTAAACATTCCGTTGCTTTTGTAACAGAAGGCAGTTGAATGGGGAACCAAGTTTTTAAACAAGAGACCAGAATAATATTTACAGAAAATAACTTTGAATATGAAGGAGTTTTTAATGGTAGTTTTAGGCACGTTGATCTTCGTGGTCATCTTCCAGATTGCGAAAGCCAGTGAGTATGTGAGTGTGTTAAAGGGTGAGGAAAAGACCCGTAAACAGAATAACCGCATCAATGCCTTTTTACTGATGGGGCTGCTGGTGTTTGGTTTGATCGGGGTCTGGTACTGCAATGAATTGTTTTACGGTAAAACACTTTTTCCACAGGGTTCTGCATCGGTAGAAGGAGAAAGCCAGGACCAGATGTTTATGATTACAACGGCCGTAACCGGGGTTGTTTTTGTCCTTACACAGGTTTTATTGTTCTGGTTTTCGTATAAATACCAGGAGTCTGATAACCGCAAAGCGTTCTATTATCCGCATAATACCAAACTGGAATTAATATGGACGACTGTTCCAGCCATCTTTCTTACCGTGCTGGTTGTATTTGGTTTAAAGTATTGGTTCAAGGTCACTGCTGATGCACCAAAAAATGCTATTGTTGTGGAAGTTACAGGTCACCAGTTTGCCTGGGAATTCCGGTACCCGGGAGCTGATAAAATGTTAGGTAAAAAGGATTACAAGCTCACCACATCAAAAAATAACCTGGGCGTTGACTTTAATGACCCGGCAAGCAAGGACGATATTCATGTGAATACCACCATGCATATCCCGGTAGGCGTACCGGTAAAAATGGTGATCAATTCACAGGACGTGATCCATGATGTGGGCCTCCCTCATTTCCGTATGAAAATGGATGCGGTGCCGGGCATTCCCACCACCCAATGGTTTACAC
The DNA here is from genome assembly GCA_016710165.1 of Chitinophagaceae bacterium. Lineage (NCBI taxonomy): Bacteria > Pseudomonadati > Bacteroidota > Chitinophagia > Chitinophagales > Chitinophagaceae > Chitinophagaceae bacterium. The sequence goes on from JADJLJ010000004.1 coordinate 148,421, forward strand.
CAAAATATACTACCGCTGAGATGAAGCAGAAAACGGGCAATCCCGATTTTACGTATGAAATAGCCTGCGACCAGTTGTGCGGGGCCAACCACTTTGCCATGCGGGGAGTGATCATTGTGGAAACAATGGAAGAATACAAAAAATGGCTGGCCGAACAAACACCTGAATACGTGAGTCTTTTTGAGAAAAAGGCCTCACAGCCTGCTGTGCCGGACAGTGCCGCAGCAAAACAAACAGCACAGGCATTGCCTGTAAATAAATAATTAACCGGGTCCCGATAGCCCTGCCGGCAGGCAGGTATCGGGAAGAAAAAAAAGCAAGAAAATGAGCGTAGCTACATTACAGCATTCAGATGTTCACGGAGCACACGATGCACATCATGAACATCACCACCACGAAACGTTTATAACCAAATACGTTTTCAGCCAGGATCATAAAATGATCGCCAGGCAGTTTTTGATAACGGGTATAATATGGGCCATCATCGGTGGTATGTTCTCTGTTGTATTCCGTTTGCAATTGGGCTATCCGGAATCTACCTTCCCCTGGCTGGAAGATATTTTTGGCCATTGGGCTGCAGGGGGTAAACTTAAACCTGAATTTTATTATGCACTGGTTACCATGCATGGAACCATCCTGGTATTCTTTGTATTAACGGCCGGCCTGAGCGGAACCTTCGCAAACTTTCTTATACCGTTGCAGATCGGTGCAAGAGATATGGCTTCGCCTTTCTTAAATATGCTGAGCTACTGGTTCTTCTTTCTTGCTTCCATCATCATGTTCTGCTCTTTGTTTGTTCAAACAGGACCTGCCAGCGGTGGCTGGACAATTTATCCTCCCTTGAGTGCACTTGGTGATGCATCAAGCGGAAGTAAAATAGGGATGGACCTTTGGCTGGTCAGTATGGCCATGTTCATTGTTTCGTCTTTATTAGGGGGCCTTAATTATATTACTACCATCTTGAACATGCGTACAAAAGGAATGAGCATGACCCGTTTGCCTCTTACAATATGGGCCCTGTTCTTTACTGCTGTACTCGGTGTTCTTTCTTTCCCGGTGCTTTTATCTGGCGCTATCCTGTTATTGTTCGACCGGAACCTGGGAACAAGTTTTTATTTAAGTGATATTGTTATTGCAGGTAAGATCTTACCGAACGAAGGCGGAAGCGCCATCTTATTCCAGCATCTTTTCTGGTTCCTCGGGCATCCCGAAGTATACATCATCTTATTGCCGGCCATGGGTATGAGTTCGGAGATCATCAGTGTGAACAGCCGTAAGCCGATATTTGGTTACATGGCCATGGTGGGTTCATTGTTTGCCATTGCCATACTTGCATTCCTGGTATGGGCACACCATATGTTTGTAACGGGGCTCAATCCTTTCCTCGGATCTGTCTTCGTACTGCTTACTTTACTTATTGCGGTACCATCCGCTATCAAAGTATTTAACTGGCTTACCACTTTATGGAGGGGAAGTATCCGCTTTACACCGGGTATGCTGTTTGCCATTGGATTTGTAAGCTTATTCATCAGCGGCGGGTTAACGGGTATCTACCTGGGAAACTCTGCGCTTGACCTTCACCTGCACGATACGTATTTTGTAGTTGCTCACTTCCATATCGTAATGGGTGTGGCATCTTTCTTCGGTATGTTCGCAGGGGTATACCACTGGTTCCCTAAAATGTTTGGCCGTTACCTGAACAATACGATGGCATACATACATTTCTGGGTTACCATTGTGGGAGCTTACCTGATCTTCTGGCCCATGCACTACGAAGGGCTTGCCGGTATGCCACGCCGCTATTATGATTATTCCAACTGGGAATCATTTAAAATGTTTGGCGGACTGAATGAATTCATAAGTTTTGTTGCCATGGTCGTATTTGCTGCGCAGTTGTTGTTTGTATTCAATTTCTTCTACAGCATTTTCAAAGGAAGAAAGGTTACCACTTCAAATCCATGGGGTTCCAATACACTGGAATGGACAACACCGATCAAGCCTGGCCATGGTAACTGGGTTGGCGAGATCCCGGAAGTGCATCGTGGTGCGTATGATTATGGTAAGGACGGAAAAGAATTCATTCCGCAGAATACACCGGTGGGCGAGAATGAATCACGCCACTGACCGGGAGTGAATACGGAAGCGGTGAAGCTGAATTGACGCGTAATAAAATAAAGATTTTTGAAAAGCATAGAACCGGAGCATACCGCCATGAGCAACTCAACCTCGTTTAAGCTGGTGAGTAAAGTGAAAGATTACTTTCAGCTTATCAAGTTCACGTTGAGCTTCATGGTAGTGTTCAGTACGGTGGTTGCCTTTTTAATTGCACCCAACGAACAGTTCTATGTACGGGATAAAATAACATCAGTTCTTTTACTTTTTGTTGCAGGAATGCTGGTGACCGGTTCGGCAAATGCCATTAACCAGTTGCTGGAAAAGACATCCGATGCATTGATGAAGCGTACGGCCAAAAGACCGGTTGCCAGTGGCAGAATGGGTATGCAGGAGGCCGGGATCTTTGCCTTCCTCACAGGAGGCGCCGGGGTATTCATGATGTGGTGGTATTTCAACGTGGAAAGCGCCCTGGTGAGTTTATTCAGCCTGTTCTTGTACGGCTTTATTTACACACCCCTGAAGAAGGTCAATTCTGTTTCTGTGCTTGTTGGCGCTGTCCCGGGGGCCCTGCCCTGTTTGATCGGATGGCTTGCTGCTTTTGGAAACGGAACCATTGCATGGACAGGCGGTTGGGTGTTATTTGGCATCCAGTTCCTTTGGCAGTTCCCGCATTTTTGGGCAATAGCCTGGCTGGCGCATAAAGATTATACAACAGCAGGGTTCAAACTGTTGCCGGCAGACAAAGGACCAACCCGGTTCACCGCCATGCAAAGTATCATTTACAGTGCATTGATGATACCGATGGGGCTCCTGCCGTATTATACCGGCATCAGCGGGTTATCAAGCCTGTTTGTTTTGCTGGGCTGCAACGGGTGGATGGTTTTTGTGAGCATAATATTATTCATCCGCATGGATGCAAAAAGCGCCCGAAGGGTAATGTTCAGTTCTTATTTTTATTTAATGATCGTTTTGCTGGCATTGTTTGCAGACAGGACGGTTCATTAAAGCCGGAAAGTTAAATTAATAAATACCCGTAAGGGACAAAGAGATATGAGTAGCGTGGTAATGGAACAACGAAAAAAAATTCATCCGCATAAGTTTACCCTGTGGGTGGGCATTGGAAGCCTGGTGATGATGTTTGCAGGGTTAACAAGTGCTTATATAGTAAAACGAAACCAGGCCAACTGGCAGACATTTGAACTGCCGCAGATATTCTGGTACAGTACGGTTGCTATTTTACTGAGCAGTGTGACCATTTACCTGGCGGAGAAAGCGTTTAAGCAGCGGGAGATGAAGAAGTACAGGCAGTTACTGGCCATTACCGTGGCTCTGGGAGTTCTTTTCATGGTTTCACAGGGGCTGGGTTTTCAGCAGTTATGGGCAAGGGGAATTACGCTGCAGTCAAATGTATCGTACTCTTTTTTGTATGTGATCGTTGGTCTCCATGGAATGCATGTGCTGGGTGGAGTGATCGCTATGCTGTTCCTGTTTGCCAGGGCATTCAGCAGCAGGATAAGGATCTACAACAGCGTGCCGGTTGAACTGGTAAGCATCTACTGGCATTTTGTAGATGTGCTCTGGATATATTTATTGATCTTTTTAATGATGATACGATAAGCAAAAAGTTATAAGTAGTAAGTTATAAGTTAACTCATTAAACTTAAAACTTAAGACTTAAAACCTAAAACTTAAAACTTAGATTTTTTATTATGTCAACAACAGCGATGCCAACAAATACCAAATGGTGGAACGGGGGCCGGAGCCCTTTCAACGCCAGCTATGGTAAAGTGATGATGTGGTACTTTTTGATGAGTGATGCGTTCACCTTTGGAGCATTCCTTATCAGCTACGGTACCATCCGTTTCAGTGTTAACAGCTGGGCCGATCCGAACCAGGTGTTCAATGCATTTCCGGGTTTCGGGCACCAGAACCTGCCACTGGCATTTGTTAGTTTAATGACCTTCATTTTGATCTTCAGCTCAGTTACCATGGTACTGGCTGTGCACGAAGGACATAAAATGAACAGGAAGGGAGTTGAGAAATACATGATACTGACCATTCTCGGCGGACTTGCGTTCCTGGGTTGCCAGGCATGGGAATGGACGCACCTGCTGACCGGCGAACATATTGCCATGCTGGGCGATGGTTCATTGTCGGTAGTGCCCACTACGGTTAAGATGAATCCATGGGGAACACATGTGGCCGCGGATGCGGTAGCCGCAGCGCTGCAAAGCACCCCGCATGACAAGCTGGTTGAAATTGCTTCTACCCTGCAGCATGGAGGCGCTGCACATGATTTAACAGCCAAATCAGCCGGGGAACTTATAACTGCCATACAGGCTTCGCCTGAACTTCATGTTACCCATACAGGGCCCATTGCCTTTGGAGGATATTTCTTCGGCATCACCGGCTTCCACGGCTTCCACGTATTCAGCGGTGTGGTCATCAATGTGGTGATGTGGGCTAAAACAAGACTGGGCCATTTTGACGAAAGAGGCCACTATGAAATGATCGAGAAAGCCGGTTTATACTGGCACTTTGTGGACCTGGTCTGGGTATTCGTATTCCTTTGTTTCTACCTTATTTAAGTTGAACGGATTAAAATTTTGATAAAGAAAAATAATTCTTATGAGTGAACATGCTGCATCTTCTTCAGAAATAACCTTTGCACATGCGCCGGCAGAAGGTACCGGGCGTATCTGGAAAGTGTTCTGGCTCCTGTCTGCGGTTACTGTTATTGAACTGGTACTTGGCTTTGGACTGGCAAAACACTGGTACGGAGACCCGGCAACAAGTCATGCGGTGATCCTTTTTGTAAAGGGCGTTATCTGTATCCTGTCGCTTGCCAAGGCATTTTATATTGTATCGGTGTTCATGCACCTGGGCGATGAGATCCGGAATATGATCATGACCATTGTGGTTCCGCTTTGTTTATTCCTCTGGTTCATAGGCGCCTTCCTCTGGGACGGTGACAGCTGGAAGAACCTGCGTAATACCAATGCGGGCAGCCGTCCTGCACAAACAGAACAACATCACCAGCCCGCTGTTGATAAGGACGCAAAGAAATAGATCTCCGGTGTAGGAAATGATATATGACCATCCGCCAACCGGCGGATGGTTTTTTGTTTTATACGATAATTGGATTTCATTGCCGTAAATTTGCACCGCATATAAAAATGAACAAAAAAGCAATTTTAGCGCTCCTCCTTGCCATCGCAATGCCCCTTGCAGGGTATTTCATTGTAAAGCATTACAGCAAGGAAGCCGTGCACATGCCCCGCCGGTATTTTACACCCGATACCGTTATTGTATCTGAAAAGAACGGGAAGACCGTTACGGATACCATCTGGCATAAAGCAAAGAATATCCGGTTCACCAACCAGCTCGGTAAGAAAGTCTCACTGGATGACCTCCATGGGAAAGTGCTGGTGGTTGATTTCTTCTTTACCCGCTGCCCGAGTATTTGCCCCGGCATGGCCCGCAGTATGAAACGGCTGCAGGATTCTTTTACAAAGAACGACAGTATTGTTCAGTTCATTTCCATCAGCGTGGATCCGGAACACGATTCCGTGCCACAGTTGCGTAAATTTGCCGACCGTTATAATGCCAACCACGACACGTGGTGGTTTGTGACCGGCGATAAAAAGGAAATTTATGATTTCGCATTGAATGAACTGAAAGCAAGTCTTGCGGATACCGAAGTTGACACGGCATTCATCCATACCGAAAATTTCTTCCTGCTCGACAGTAACCGGGTTGTACGGGGTTGGTATAATGGTTTTGATACGGTGAAGCAGGCGCAACTGGTAAGGGATATCCCCCTGCTGATGCTGGAGAGAGATAAAAAAGCGCCGTCGGTATTCCGGGATCTTATTCCCATACTGCCCGTGATCTTTACCGCCATCGGAATTGTGATCGTGGTGATCGTGATCTTAAATAATAAACGGAATAAAAAGCCTTAGTAATGTTACAGCCTTCACTTAAAAAGAATGATAAAAAAGCAAGGGTACTGATCTTTACGTTGTCAGCCATCGTATTTGCTGCGGTGCTGGTATTGAGCAGGGTAAAGCTGGATGTTGACCCGGGATTTGATGTGCACCTGTTTGCGCTGGCGAATGCCGTTATCAATTCGGTTGTGGCCGTATTGCTGGTGGCCGGGCTGATCACGGTAAAACAAAAGGACCATGTATCACATAAGCAGATCATGCTTTTTGCCATCCTGCTGTCGGTATTGTTCCTGGTATCTTATATCTGCCACCACCTGTTTGCAGGTGAAACCAGGTTTGGGGGTGATGGCATCGGCAAGACGGTCTATTACATTATTCTCTTTACCCACATTCCCCTTGCCGGAATCGTTCTTCCCTTTATTTTGTTTACTGCATACCGGGCATTGACCGGAGACTATGATAAGCACAAAAAACTCGTAAGGATCACGTGGCCGCTTTGGTTTTATGTGGCCGTAACAGGGGTGCTGGTTTACCTGATGATCAGTCCGTATTACAATTAAATTTATTGCAGCAATGAATAATGCCGGCCCTGCCTTTTCATCTTTTAAAATAATGCACCGGGCCATGTTCATTGGGCAATTGGTATTCCTCGGTGTTTTGTTCTTCCTGGTTTACCGGAAAATGGTTTCGCCGCCATTGGCTGCACAGGATAAGATCTTCCAGGTAATTGCTATTGTGTTTTCAGCCGTTGCTTTCTTTGCCGGCAATGAACTCTTTAAAAAAAGGCTGGCAGCTATTAAAGATGATATTGATCTAACCCTGAAGGGAAAGTTTGAGAAATACCGTTCTGCCTGTATCATTCAGTGGGCTTTGCTGGAAGGAGCTGTTTTATTTTCCGGCATTTGTTTTTTCCTGGCAGGTAATTATGCGTTCCTGGCCCTGGCTGCCGTGCTTGCTCTTTTGTTCATGCTGCAGGCGCCGGATAAAAACAAAATGGCACTGCAGTTGGGATTAAGCAGTGCAGATGTTGAAGCGTTATAATGCTTCAACAATGATCTTGGCCGGGCTCAGGTAAACTATTTTTATGGAAATGATATCACCCGCTTTTATTCCCTCTTTAAAAGGAAGCTTTGCCTGTATCCTGTCTCCCACAACATTTACATAAATGCCATGGAGCGATACTTTATAAACGGTTGCTTCAACGGGTGTTTGAGATTTATGAAGTTTTAAGGCGGTGTGGAATTCCGGGATATAGGTATTGTCAAAAAGTTTGGCGGTTATTTTATCTTTCTTCTCCGGGTTCTCCAGCATAAAAGTCACTGGTTCATTTAATTTATCTTCGGCAGGCCTTACCTGCCAGGGCGAAACGGACACCGGGAAGAAAAGGTAACTGTCAATCTCTTTTACAAAATATTTATCTTCTGCAATTTTCAGGTAACCAAGAAACCTGTTCTCCGTTTTGGCTTTATTTACTAGGGCATCCAGGGCGGTATTGTATAAATAGCGGATGTTGGAAGCGACCATTTTATTTCCTCTTGCCGAAATGCCTGCCGTGAAGTTCACCACGTCCCCGATATGAAAATCGTGTGTCTTTTTAATAACCCCTTTCTTTTTTAACAGCCCCTGCGTTTCATCATCTACCGGCCCGTTGATCGCTTTCTTCTTTCCGTTGGCATCGTACTCGATCATCACGGTCTTTTTTTCGTGATTCACAAATGAAACCTTTCCCTGTAAAATGGTATTGGACATGATTATAAACTTAATTCAACCAGTGGATCCCAAAATCGTTTTTTAAGATCAACCACGGTATCGTTCTTAACAGCAACCCCGTCTTTCTTCAATAACTCTTCCATTAAGGTGGGTGTTGCAAAGTGATGTTTGCCGCTCAGCATCCCGTTCCGGTTAACCACCCGCTGGGCAGGCACTTTTGGTTTGGCGTTGTGGGCTGCATTCATGGCCCAGCCTACCATGCGGGCCGAAAGCTTTGTGCCCAGGTATGCAGCAATGGCTCCATACGAGGTAACCCTTCCTTTCGGGACCTGCCTCACCACATCATATACATCATGGAAAAAACTGTACTCCTTCAGCGTATCTTTTGGCCCTTCCTTTTTTGCAGGGCCCGCTTTTCCTGATTTTTTACCGGTATCTTCTTTGCCATTGTTCACTAAAGATAGCAATTCATTTCTCTTTGGTTCCGGAACATTCTTATATGCATAGGGGCAATGCCTGCAGCCGTTGCCGCAGCAATACCCCCTGTCTGAATGGTATTTGGCGGTCAAAACAATAAACCCCTGTTCATTGTAATAATAATCTTCCCCTTCAAGCCAGCTGTTCTTCATGCTTTAAAATTTCCTGCAGTTGTTTATCAATATCTTTTATTTCCGGAGGGAGTATAAACTTCAGGTAGTGTATCTTTTTGCTTTGCGCTATATCCAGGTTTTCGTAATGCGTTTTGATCTTTAATTCTTCTTTTATGTCCTGGTCTGCATACACATTATCTGAATCTTCCAGCAGGGTAATAGCATACAGGCCTGCCACTCTTTTTGTAAAAAGATACAGGTCCGGCGAATCGGTTTTAAGGTGAATAAACCCGCCCGGTTTCAGGACCTGCTGGTATAAACGCAGGAACCGGGGGTGGGTCAGCCTCTTTTTTGCCCTCGAAGTACGGAGTTGGGGATCGGGGAACGTGAGCCATATCTCGTCCACTTCACCCGGGGAGAAATAGTCGGTGAGTTTTTCGATCTGGGTACGCAAAAAGCCGGCATTGGCAATATTTTCCTGCAGGCATGTCTTTGCACCGATGTACATGCGGTTGCCTTTAACATCCACACCAATAAAATTCTTCCCCGGGAAAAGCCGGGCAAGCCCCACCGTATACTCGCCCCGGCCGCAGGCAAGCTCCAGTACCAGGGGATTGTTGTTTTTAAAAAAAACAGGCCATTGTCCCCGCATACCGGCCGGGTATTCCAGTGCATTGGAAAGGCTTTTAAAATCAGCAAAACGCTGCAGTTTTTTTTGCGCCATGGGCGGCAAAGATAATTAATCAGCCGTTGATTGGTCGCATTAAATCTCCCTGAAAACCTTCCTAAAATGCCATAGAATCAGCCATAAATAAAGTAGATTTGCATGCTACAGTAAACTAAAACTACTTATATGAATACGGTTATCGTACCAGTTGATTTTTCCGAAACATCGTTGCATGCTGCCCGTTATGCAGCCCAATTGCTTGCGGGTCATTATGGGGTAACCATGATCTTATATCACAGCTACAGCAGGTCTTCCGAAGCAGAAAAAGCAACAACTGACCTGGAAAACCTGAAAGCCGGACTGATGAAAGCGCATGTTGTGAAGATGGAGATACTGGCACATGAGGAAAGCGATTTTGTAGATGGACTCGAGAAAGCAGCCCGCCACCGCCGGGCCGACCTGGTGATCATGGGTATCACCGGAAAATCAGCCCTGGCACAGGTGTTTTTCGGGAGCAATACATTGAAAATGGCCGAAACAAAAGCCTGCCCGGTACTCATCGTTCCGGAAAATGCCGAGTTCAAACCCCTGAAGAATGTGATGCTTACTTCCGACTTTAAGAACACGGTTGAAACCACGCCTTCGGTTCCTATTAAAGATTTCTTAGACATTTTTCAGCCACAGCTGCATATAGTGAATGTTGACAAAGACCACTATATCTCCCTGACGGAAGATTATGAAAAGGAAAAGCAGGAACTGAAACAGATGTTTGCTGACTACCGGCCTGAATTTTATTTTATGCGGCTGTATGATGTGGACGAAGCCATCAATTTATTTGCAGAAAGCAGGAACATCGACCTCATCATCGCTGTTCAGAAGAATCATTCATTCATTGGCAAATTATTGAGCGGTAACCGTACTAAAACATTATCCTACCACAGCAAGATGCCGATACTGGTGATGCATGAGTGATCAAAAGACCGGCCGGTCCCTGCCAGCAGATGATCTCTTTAATCATGGCTGTCAAGTTCTTCCAGGCTATGAATTACCCGGGGATCTTTAATTTTAAAAAAGCCCGTCACTTCTTCACACAAACTTTCACGAACCGTGATCAGCAGGTTACCGGTGTTTTTATTATTGCTATAAACAGCCGCCACTTTTTCTATTGCATTATAAAATCCTTTTCCTTCCAGTTCAAGTATACCGGCCTCATCGATCACCAGCCAGGCCGGATCTTGGGTCAGTGCTTCCAGTAAGATCAAATTGGCCCTGTTGAATGCGTTAGTGTAAAAAAGAAATTTACCTACAGGCGTAAGCGGTTCATTTGTATTTTCTGGATCGGTACATTCAATATCAAAAACTTCCTTTGTGTTTACGTCGAGTATTTTCCGCCTGCCGTCCATATCGGGCATCAGCACGCCGTATATGTTTTTCTGACGGGTACACCATTGCATCAGTGCCGTGGTTTTACCGCTGTGGATGGGCCTGAAAAGATAAGGATACTCATTCTGGTTTTGATGGATCTGAACAGGTGAGGGACCAATGAACCAACGCAGAAAGGAAAAACTGCCAGCGGGCCAGCCCGGAATATTCCCTGCTTTTTTGCCAGGCCAGGCCGGTAAGCTGTCGCAGCATGGGTAGAAAGGAGAGGGTCTTTAATACCTCATCACTGTACCTGCTTTCTTTCTTCTGCAACAGTTTTTGTATGAGCCGGGTAAACAAGGGGCTGATCAGCATGAACCAGATAAGAATGGCAGACAATGTCCAGCTGAATGTTTTTACAACCGCCAGCCACCCTTGCCTGGTATCTGCAGCAAAAATAAAAAGCACAACAGATAGAACAACCAGCATCAATATCATTGCCCACAATTTCTGGTAAAGGGTTTTTCTTTTATCCGTATTCCCTTTGTATATTTCTTCATTGATCGTTTTAGTACTGTCCACTGCCAGGATGCTTTTATCAGCAAACAGGCCCTTAATGGTCTTATAAGCGATCCAGGCGATGATCATTCCGCCAATCAGATAAATGGCCAGGTAGGTGGCCACGATCCACAGGCTTCCATTGCTGGCGGAGATGCCAAACTGTTTTGCAATATATGCGACCATTTCATCCATTACCTTCCAGAAGGACTTCCCAAAGAATAAAGTAAGGATGATCAGTTTTTGAATGGCCGATTCCAGCATGGCGATGGTGCTCAATACTAAGATGCTGAAAAAATTGATCGGTAGCAGACGGAATATCCCATACCCCAGCAGGGCCTGGAAGGAAACAGCAATATAGGCGGGGAAGGGAGTGTGAGGGCTTACCATTGCTTTTACAATAAGAACGATGAGGGCGCTCTTTAAGACCTGTTTTAAATGATGCGACGAAATTTCTGCAATAAGGCTGATGATAATAACCGCCATTCCTCCTACCACCAGCCCGGTAAAAGGGACCTGCAGCGCATGCATGATGCCGCCCAGGCCCGATTCGGTAAATGCCCATAAAGCGGTCAGCCGCTGCGCAGCAGCAAGGCGTTGTCCTTCCGTCAGATTTTTATACCCCGTATTCATGTATGTAAAAAGTAAACAGGCCGGTACAAATATAAGAAACAGCCGGCAGCAGGTTTTTTACAGGAAGCTTATTTGTCTGCTTAGGTGCAATTTGTTATTTTTATTGTTGCTGCACGGTTGCTGTTTGCTTGCTGTTTTTCCTGGTTGCGCCTGTAACGGCGGTGCTGCATTTAAATTTATATCAATGAACAAGGAAGCCAACAAATTCATGCGGAAAGCGATCCGCATTTCGGTAGCAAACGTGGAAAAGCAAAAGGGCGGCCCCTTCGGGGCCATCGTGGTAAAAGACGGAAGGATCATTGCCCGGGGCTCTAACCAGGTCACTTCCAGCAACGATCCCACGGCACATGCAGAAATAGTAGCCATCCGAAAAGCCTGCAAGGCGCTTAAGACCTTTCAACTGACCGGTTGTGAAATTTACACCAGTTGCGAACCCTGTCCCATGTGCCTGGGCGCCATCTACTGGGCCAGGCCCGATAAATTATTTTATGCCAGCAGCAAGGAAGATGCAGCAGCCATCAATTTCGATGATAAGTTCATTTATGAGGAAATAGCAAAGCCTGTTGAAGAAAGGAAACTTTTTACCAAACAGGTGCTGCGGGAAAAAGCACTGGAAGCCTTTGAAAAATGGAAGATAAGCCCCAATAAAATCGAATATTGATGATCCGTTTTATTCTAAACGATAAACTGATCGAAACAGAACTTCCATCGGGGAGTACGGTGCTTGATTTTGTGCGCTGTCACAAAAGACTCACCGGTACCAAGATCGGTTGCCGGGAAGGAGATTGCGGCGCCTGCACTGTTTTAGTGGGAGACTTTGATCTCCATAGCAATGGGGGTGACAAACTGGTTTACCGCTCCATGACGAGTTGCCTGATGCCCCTGGGCAATGCACAGGGAAAACATATTGTTTCGGTGGAAGGGATCAACCTGCCTGCCGGTAGGCAAGGCATGAAAGAATTGTCGCCGGTACAACAGGCCATGGTGGATACCAACGGTACCCAATGCGGATTCTGTACCATTGGCTTTGTGATGTCCCTTACCGGCTTCGTACTGGATGAAAATACAAAACAATACGGGGAGGCCATTGCTTCGATAGATGGGAATATATGCCGGTGCACCGGCTATAAATCCATTGAAAGGGCAGCAGCAATACTTTCGGAGAAGATGAATGACAAACCCGGCAAAGAAACAATTGCCTGGCTGGTGAAAAAGAAATTCATCCCTGAGTATTTTTTGCAGATCAAAGACAGGCTTATTCAATTAAGAGAAACAGCAGCGCAACAGGCAAACGGCCATTCAGAACAAGGGCTGATGATTGGTGGCGGCACTGATCTTATTGTACAAAAGGCGCTGACTGTAAAAAGATCTTCTGTTCAGCATTTGTCTGATAACAGTGAATTGCACGGGATAAGATCTGAGAACGGGCGATGCTATATCGGGGGTGCTGTAACAGTTACTGCCTTTGCTGAATCGAAACGGATGCAGGATATTTTTCCTGGCCTTCCGCAATACATCAAACTCATTTCCTCCACACCCATCCGCAACATGGCCACCATGGCGGGTAATATCGTTAATGCTTCCCCCATTGGCGACATGAGCATATTTTTCCTGGCGCTGGATGCTGAACTTGTATTGAACAGGATCGGGAAAAAAAGGACCGTAAAGCTCAGGGATTTTTATAAGGGATATAAAGAGACCGACCGGTCTGCTGATGAACGCATGGAGCAGATCGTTTTCACTCCCCCGCAAAAAGACCAATTCAGTTTTGAAAAGGTCTGTAAGCGAACACACCTCGATATTGCCAGCGTGAACTCGGCATGCCAGGTAAAACTGGATGCAGGCGGCCTGATCGAAACGATTCATTTATCTGCCGGGGGCGTAGCGCCTTTTCCCAAATACCTTACTGCCACAGCAGATTTTTTGAAAGGGAAAATGATCAGTGCAGCAGTACTGAAAGAAGCAATTGCTGTAATGAATACAGAGATAGCGCCCATCAGCGATGCAAGAGGTACGGCAGATTACAAACGGTTATTGCTGCGGCAATTATTCCTGGCACATTTCAAAATTAAAGAAGAACTGATCCGGCAGGTTGTTGGAGTATAAAACAAGGGAGCCACCGTAGTGAATAAAGACACAAAAAATACAGGCAATCTTTTCTCTCTGCCAACTGGCGGAGGCGGAAATATTGATGCGGTAAATCACGTAACAGGAAGCTCTGTTTATGTGGATGACATCCCCGTGATGGAGGGAGCCTTGTTTGTAAAGGTTTTTGATTCACCGCTGGCACATGGCAAAATAAATAAGCTTGATTTTTCTGCAGCTGAAAAGCTGGATGGTATTGTAAAAATATTTTCCTGTAAAGACATCCCGGGGGAGAACCAGGTCGGCGGCATCATCCCCGATGAACCCTTTTTAGCTGACCAGGAAGTTCACTACCGTGGGCAACCGGTTTTGCTGGTGGTGGCAGAAAACGAAGACGCTGCTGAGGAAGCCATCAAAGAAATTAAAATTGAAATTGACCCACTGCCTGTCATCACCGATCCCCGGGAAGCCTTCAAACAGGGAAATTTATTAAGCCCTTCAAGAAAATTTGTAAAGGGAGACGTGGCCGATGCTTTCACAAAGTGTAAATATATTTTTGAGGGAAGGGCAGAATCCGGCGGACAGGAACATCTTTACCTCGAAACGCAGGGAGCCTATGCTTATCCAACCGAGCACGATAGTGTGAAAATATTTTCCTCCACACAGGGCCCCACACAGGTACAGCGTACGGCAGCAAGGGTATTGGGAGTAGGGATGAATCATGTAGAAGTGGATGTGCCCCGTCTTGGCGGCGGCTTTGGCGGCAAGGAAGACCAGGCATCGGCATGGGGTACCATGGCGGCTATGGCAGCATGGATATTAAAACGCCCTGCCAAATGCATTCCGCACCGGATGGAAGATATGCGGATGACGGGTAAAAGAAATCCGTACAGCACGGATTATAAGATCGGGCTGGATGAAGCGTATAACATCCTTGCTTACGAAGCTACTTTTTACCAGAACGGAGGTGCGGCTGCAGACCTTTCACCAGCCATTTTAGAACGCACTTTATTTCATGCCAGCAACAGTTATAATATCCCGCATGTAAAAGTCACTGCACATTCCTGTAAGACAAACCTGCCTCCCAATACCGCATTCCGCGGCTTTGGCGGTCCGCAGGGAATGTTTGTGATAGAAGCTGCGATCGATCATGCGGCAAAAAAACTACGGGTTGCCCCGGATATTATCCAGCAGAAGAACCTGATGAAGAACGGCGACGAATTTCCCTACGGTCAGATCGTTTCGGAATGCCAGGCACAGCCATGCTGGGAAGAAGTGATGAAGGAATACGATGTGGAAGCAATAAAAAAAGAGGTTGATTCCTTTAACCGGCAAAATCAATTTCATAAAAAAGGATTTTCACTCATGCCGGTTTGTTTCGGGATCTCTTTTACCAACACCATGATGAACCAGGCAAGGGCATTGGTGCATGTATACTCAGACGCAACAGTGGGAGTGAGCACAGGAGCTGTGGAAATGGGACAGGGGGTGAATTCGAAAATGCTGCAGGTGGCTGCCACCTGCTTTGGTATCTCTCCCCAAAAAGTGAAACTGGAAAGCACCAATACATCAAGGGTCGCCAATACATCCCCTTCCGCGGCAAGTTCTACTGCCGACCTGAACGGCAAAGCATTGCTGGATGCATGCAACCAGGTAAAAGAACGGCTGCTCTCATTCATTAAAACGGAATTGACGGATGAAGAAGGTGCAGATGTGGAAATAAAGGAGGAGGTTGTTCATATAAACAATGAGGCCTCTGTATTCAACTGGAAAAATGTGGTTCAGCAGGCTTTTCTCAAACGCATCAACCTGAGCGCCAAAGGACATTACGCCACGCCGTTCATTCATTATGATAAGACAATAGAGAAGGGCCATCCATTTGCATACCATGTTTATGGTACAGCACTTACAACTGTAACAGTTGACTGTTTGAGGGGAACGTATGAAATTGATGCCGTAAAAGCGGTGCATGATTTTGGCAGCAGTATGAACCGGGCCGTTGATCTTGGCCAGTGCGAAGGCGGGATCGTTCAGGGTATCGGCTGGATGACGATGGAAGAAGTGGTTTATGATGCCGAAGGGAAATTATTATCCAATGCATTGTCAACCTATAAAATACCCGACATCTATGCTGTTCCCAAGACCATTGATGTGAAATTCCTGAATACCGACGGAAATGAGATGGCCATCTTCCGGTCAAAAGCAGTAGGAGAGCCACCCTTGATGTATGGCATCGGAGCCTACTTTGCCATCCGCAATGCTGTTCTGTCATTTAATCCGGCTGCCGGTATCCCCTATTCGGCTCCCATCACGCCGGAAAAGGTATTGATGGCTTTATACTCCAACAATGGCAGGTAAACGATCCATATACAGTAACCGTTGCTGGCTGGATGGAAAACTTCAGCCTGCAACAATTTGTTTTGAGCATAGCCTCATCACAGAATTATTCACGGGTAAGACCGAAGGGGCTGAAGACGCCGGTGACAATATCTTGATGCCGGGGATCATTGATGCCCATGTTCACATCAACGAACCGGGGAGAACAGACTGGGAAGGATTTGATACGGGTACCCAGGCTGCTGCCGCGGGCGGCATCACCACGATTGCCGACATGCCGCTGAATGCAAGCCCGGTCACCACAAACGTGAACGCATTCAATGAAAAATTGCATGAATCAAAAGATAAACTGCATGTGAATGTCGGTTTCTATGGGGGACTGATCCCGGGGAATCAAAATGACCTGGAAGGTTTGATACAGGCAGGCGTACTTGGTATTAAATGTTTCCTTACCCATTCCGGCATTGATGAATTTCCGAATGTTACGGAGAAAGAACTTGATGCAGCCATGCCGGTCATCGCAAAATATCATATTCCCCTGCTGCTGCATTGTGAGCTGGAGGGGGAACGTACCGATCAATTGATGAAATACCCGACCAGCTATGCGGCATACCTGGCCAGCCGGCCAAAGGCATGGGAGAACGAAGCGGTTGACCTGGTGATAAAGCTTTGCCGTAAACATCGTTGTGCAACACATATCGTACATGTATCATCCGCAGAAGCGTTGGGGAAGATCCAAAAAGCAAAACAAGAGGGATTGCCTTTGACGGCAGAGACCTGCGCTCATTATATTTACTTTAATGCTGAAAATATTCCCGATGCAGACTGTTTATATAAATGTGCGCCACCCATCCGTGAAAAGGAAAATAATGAACTGCTGAAAAAAGCATTGAAGGACGGAGTACTGGATTTTATTGCTACCGATCATTCGCCTGCACCACCGGCTATTAAGGAACTGGAAAGCGGTAACCTGCAAAAAGCATGGGGCGGTATTGCCGGCCTTCAGTTTTTGTTACCTGTTGCATGGACGGCCATGAAAGAGACCATTTCCCTGGAAAAATTCATTCCTTTGCTTACGGAACACCCGGCTGCGTTTTTACAGACAGATCACCGGAAAGGAAAACTGGCTGTTGGATATGATGCTGATCTGGTTGTGTGGAACCCGGAAGAAAGATATGAAGTGAAGACGGAAGATATCCTGCACCGGCATAACTGCAGCCCGTATACCGGGCAGCGATTATACGGAACGGTGCAGCAAACAATCATAAACGGGATGACGGTTTACGGTAATAAAAAAATAATTCAGAAAAACGCAGGACAATGGCTTTTGAGAAAGTAAAAGAAATAATTAAAGAAGCTCCGGCATTCACCCGGCTAACAGATCTTGCTGCGGAAAGGCTGGGAGGGAAGGTCCTGTATGCCACCGATGATTTCTTTGCGGAAAAGGAGAACCTGATCAAACCCGGCCGGGGGATCTTTATTGCAGATAAATATACCGACCGTGGCAAATGGATGGATGGCTGGGAAAGCCGCCGCAAACGCACACCGGGCCACGACTGGGCTGTAATACAACTAGCTGCACCGGGTAAAATTGCCGGCTTTGATATTGACACTAATTTTTTTCTTGGCAACCATCCACCCCATGCATCTGTTGAAGCAGTAAATATTCCCGGCGATCCGGCGATCAGCGATTGGGATACCGCTGCATGGAAAGAGGTATTACCCAAATCACAGCTCGATGCCGGTTCACAGAATTTTTATGAATGCAAAAGCGATGAGATCTGCACCCATATCCGCCTGCATATTTACCCGGATGGCGGTGTGGCAAGGCTAAGGGTATATGGGGAGGTATTCAAGAACTGGGATGCTGTTTCTGCTGCTGAAGAACTTGACCTGGCTGCAGCGATCAACGGCGGCAAGGCCATCGCTTGCAACGACATGTTCTTCAGCGCCATGGGTAACCTGATTATGCCGGGCCGTGGCATTAATATGGGGGATGGCTGGGAGACCAGGCGCAACCGTACTCCCAACAACCGTGACTGGGTGATCCTTAAACTGGCTCACAAGGGAAATATTGAACGCATTATAGTTGACACATGTCATTTCAAAGGCAACTATCCCGATAGCTGCTCTATTGAAGCCTGCATGAGCGGTAATGATGATGAAGTGATCAATGATAAAGTACAATGGCAGGTATTATTGCCGCAACAAAAACTACGTGCTGATAGCGAACATGAATTTACAAAAGAAGTAAATAGCGGAAACAGCTTTTCTCATGTAAGGCTGAATATCTTCCCCGATGGCGGTATCAGCAGGCTGTGTTTGTTTGGTAAGAAAAAGAATTAATAATGCTTGGGATCATTTTATTTTCGGTACTGGGATTCGTTTTGATCATGCTTACCATCATGACCTATTACCTCCGTAGTATAACCCGGCAGGTTGATGCGGACGATGAAGCCGGCCTGGATGTAGAAAAGAAGAAAGAAGAAATTGCTTCCTCGCAGAACTTTGTTTATACCGCATTGGTCCTGGTATCGGTGGCAATGGTGGCATCGCTTTACCTGTATGTAAGCGGCACGGCATGGGAGTCGCATTTAATGGAATGGATGAATATTGTGCTGCGGCTGATGCACGTTACTTTCGGCATTGCATGGATCGGGGCTTCTTTCTATTTCGTTTTCCTGGAGAACGCACTCAATCGCACCAAAGATGTACGGGATGAGCTCGCCGGTAACCTCTGGGCGGTACATGGCGGAGGATTTTATTACCTCGAAAAGTATAAAGTTGCTCCGAAGACCATTCCGAAACATCTTCATTGGTTCAAGTACGAGGCCTATTTTACCTGGGTTACCGGTTTTTGCCTGTTGTTTGTGGTGTATTACTTTAATGCATCGGCGCTCCTGGTTGATAAGAATATCCTGGATATCAGCCCGCTTGCTGCCACAGGCATAGGGGTGGGTTCTTTTATCGTAGGGTGGGTCATTTATGACCTGCTTTGCAAATCACCGCTTATTAAAGAACCAATAGTATTTACGCTGGTTGGTTTTGTGGCTTTGGTCGGGTTTGCTTATTTCTACTCCCATGTTTTCAGCGGCCGTGCCGCATACATACACTTCGGTGCCCTGGTCGGAAGCATTATGGTGGCCAACGTTTTCTTTGTGATCATTCCTGCGCAGAAGGCCATGGTGCGTGCTGCAAAAAGGGGGCTGCCCCCGGACCCGCAACCGGGAAAAAATGCACTGAACCGCTCCCTGCATAATAATTATTTCACCCTGCCGGTTTTGTTCGTGATGATCAGCAATCATTTTCCCACCACGTTCGGGTATGAACAGCCCTGGCTGGTACTTGTCATTATTTCTTTGGGAACTGCTGGTGTAAAACATTACCTTAACCTCCGGGAAAAAGGACAATTGGCGGTGTGGGTATTGCCGGTATCTGTGGTGATCCTGCTGGCCGGTGCATTCATCTCTGCCCCGCCCAAAGACCCGGGAGCCTGCAATTCAAAAATTGAATTCAGCGAAGTGAATGCCATTATCCAGGCAAGATGTGTAAGCTGTCATTCATCCAAACCAACGGACGATGTTTATAAAGCGCCCCCCAACGGCGTGATCTACGATACGCCGGATGATATTGTAAGAAAGGCAGCCCTGATCATGCAGCGGGTGGTGATAACGAAGACGATGCCGCAGAACAATAAGACGAACATCACACAAAAAGAAAGGGATATACTGCGCTGCTGGATCGAACAGGGTGCACCCGTAAAGTGATATATAAGTAATAAGTATAAATGTTCCGTATGACAATAAAAGCGTTCAATAAATTGGGCAAGGCAGAGAAAACAAAGCAACTGCTTGCTTGTTGTGGTTCTTCCACGTGGGCTGACCTGATGGTAAAGCAATTTCCATTTTCCGGCGAAGCGGACCTGGTCAATGCAGCAACCGATGTCTGGTACAACCAATGCAACAGCATCGACTGGCTTGAGTCATTTACAAATCATCCCAAAATAGGCGATCTGAAAAGCCTTACTAAAAAATTTGCCGGCAAGGAACAGGCCTCCGTAGCCGCTGCTTCCAAAAAGACCATTAAGGCTCTTGCGGATGCCAATGCAGCCTATGAAGCGAAGTTCGGGTTCATATTCATTGTTTGTGCAACCGGGAAAACTGCAACAGAAATGTTGTGCCTGCTGGAAGACAGGTTAAGTAATACGATCGGGGAAGAACTGCATATTGCCATGGGCGAACAAATGAAGATCACCATACTCCGCTTTCAAAAATTTATTACCGAAGGCGATTGGAGCGTTTTAAAGCAGGGCCAGCTTACCACGCACGTGCTTGATACTGCAGTGGGTAAGCCGGGGAAAGGGATCAGCGTCCGGTTACAGATACCGGTAAACGGCGTTTGGCAAAGCATCGCTCAAGGCATTACAAATAGCGATGGAAGGGTTGGCGATCTGTTACCCGCTCAAAAAAAACTGGCTCATGGGAATTATAAACTGGTTTTTGATACCGGCAGTTATTTTGCCGCTCAAAAAATAAAAGGTTTTTATCCCGAAGTGGATATCCAGTTCATTGTTTTTGATGATGCACATTATCATGTACCGCTGCTGGTCAATCCTTTTGGCTATTCCACTTACCGCGGAAGTTAAAGATCAACCGCAAAGACACGAAGACGCTAAGTTTTACTACTTAGCGGTAAAAAAATAAATACGTATGAGTACTACAATTCCAACGAATCAAAAAGAACAATTATTCAGTAAGTTAAAAGATGCTAATACTGCTTTCCAGCAAATTTATCCCGGCGACCGGAGTGAACGCCAGCCCGTGCATACCCTGTACGGCGGCGCCAACCTGTTTAAATACGATGCAGCCATATCACTTGGGAAAAGAGCGCTGGAGATATTTGAGACCTATGCACCCGATCACAAAGTGTTCGGAAAAGTATTCGGCATGGATACCGTTTCGGGATTCAGCAATAAAGTATATGATAAGGTAATTGCAAAACTGAAGGCGGAAGCCATTGAAGATTTCCGGATCGATTTTGAAGACGGTTACGGCAATCGCAGCAACGAAGAAGAAGATGAAACTGCCCTTACCGCTGCATTGGAGGTTGCAAGGGGTATGAAAGAAAAGACCCTGTCGCCTTTTATCGGCATCCGCATAAAACCGTTTGCAGAAGAAATGAAGGAGAGAGGCCTGCGCACCCTGGATATATTCATCAGCACATTGGTAAAGGAAACCGGTGGGAGACTGCCGGATAATTTTGTGGTCATGCTTCCGAAGGTTACCATACCTGAACAACCTGCCGCCCTTGCTTCTTTTTTTGATATTCTTGAAGAAGAATTGAAAATTGAAAAAGGTATTTTGAAAATGGAGATGATGGTGGAGACCACCCAATCCATCATGGCGATCGACGGAACCAATCCTTTATATAAATTCATCAGGGCTGCCAACGGAAGATGTATTGCCATGCATTTCGGCACCTATGATTATACCGCAAGCTGCAGCATTACGGCAAAGTACCAGGAAATGGATCATCCTGTTTGTGATTTTGCACATCACATGACGAAAGTGGCGCTGGCTCATACCGGCATCTGGCTGAGCGATGGCGCAACCAATACCATGCCCATTGGTCCGCACCGGGGCGATCACTTAACGAAAGAACAGATGCAGGAGAATATGGACACCGTGCACCGTGCCTGGAGAAAGGGATATGATCATATCCGGCACTCCTTGTGGAATGGCTTTTACCAGGGATGGGACCTGAACCCGGCGCAGTTTCCCATGCGCTATGCTGCTGTATTTGCCTTCTTCCTGGAGAGCTATGACGATGCCGTGGAACGCCTGAAAACATTTGTAGAGAAAGCAGCCCGGGCAACATTGATCGGCGATGTTTTTGATGATGCCGCAACCGGGCAGGGGTTGCTGAATTATTTTTTACGGGCCCTGAACAGCGGTGCTATCACGGAAGAAGAAGTGCTGGTAACAGGATTAACGCTGGATGAGATACGTGGACGTTCTTTCAAGCGGATCTTAGAAAACCGGAAAAAGTAATGGATGTGTGGGAATTCATACATGCTAAATTATCGGCCACTGTACCCGTGCTGTTGTTATATGTATTGGAGAGCGAAGGAAGTTCGCCGGGAAGAAAAGGATTTAAGATGGCAGTGTCTGCCGACGGAACATTTTGCGGCACCATTGGCGGAGGTATCATGGAACATAAACTGGTGGAAAAAGCAAAGGACATACTTCGGAAAAATGAAAAGAGTGTTTTACTGTTGCGGCAGCATCATGATAAGGAACATGCCGGCAATCAGTCGGGGATGATCTGCAGCGGCAGCCAGCTGAATGCGTTCATTCCTGTTTCAACCAATGCCAAAGGAATTATCGAGGCGGTCATTTCCGGAAAAAAGACCCTCATTGAACTATCGCCACAGGGAATACGACCTGCCAAAGGATCCGTACAGGGACTTCAGTATAAAACAGATGCTGATTGGTTTTACAGTGAAGCCATCAACGAGCAACCGGTGATACATATAATCGGCGGCGGGCACGTAAGTCTTGCTTTATCGGAACTGATGCATTTCCTGGGGTTTTATGTAAACGTATATGATGACAGGCAGGACCTGAATACCATGCAGCAAAATTCCTTTGCTGATGAAAAGCATTCTATCCGCGGCTATGATGAGATCAATGCCTTCATGGCCCCGGCAGAGAACGATTACGTAGTGGTCATTTCATTTGGTTATCGTACTGATAAGGCTGCCATGAGACAATTGCTGAAAGGAAAGTTCTTTTACCTGGGGCTGATCGGCAGCGACCGAAAAGTTCAAACCCTGTTCGCTGAATTAAAAGAAGAGGGGATCTCCGCAGAAGTACTGGCCAGGGTACATGCGCCTGTCGGCATCAATATTTACAGTAAGACAGCACCGGAAATTGCCGTCAGCATTGCCGCCGAGATCATCCGGGAGAAAAATAAGGACCTGTCTACCGGAAGAAAATACTGATCGCAGCAAAAAAGCAACGATATAAAATTCTTCTTTTAACTACCGGACAGAGATCTTTTTCCGGATCACATTGGACGTTGTTTTATTCATTATCCCGGGCTGTGCTCCACCAATACTGATCATTACCGAACCTTTTGGCTGATATGTTTTTCCTGATTCGTTAACCAACGATAATTGTTCAGGCGTTAAAGTGAATGACACGGTCCTGCTTTGTCCTGCTTTCAACGAGATGCGCTGGAACCCTTTGAGGGCTTTAACAGGCGCTTTGGCAAACAGATCCAGGTGTGATATATATAACTGGACCACTTCTTCTCCATCCCTTTTCCCGGTATTGGTTATCCTTGCCTTCAAAGTGACATGTTTTCCGGCTTTAACGGAAGATGGGATACTGAGCATATCGTAATTAAAACGGGTATAGCTTAGCCCGTAACCAAACGGGTATAATGCTTCGCCGGTAAAATAGCGGTATGTTCTCCCGGCCATATCGTAGTTGCTGAAATCGGGGAGGTCTGCGTCAGCTTTATAAAAGGTAACCGGTAAACGGCCGGCCGGATTATAATCACCGAACAATACATCTGCTACCGCCATACCCGCACTTTGACCCCCGTACCAGGCATTTACGATGGCGGGTATATTTTCACTTTCCCAGGTAACGGCAAGTGCACTGCCGGTCATGATAACAAAGACCACCGGCCTGCCGGTTGCTTTCAGTGCTTTCATCAATTCCGTCTGCACAGCAGGTAATAAGATACTTGTACGGTCACCGCCTTTAAAACCGGGAACGGCCACCGGCATTTCTTCTCCTTCCAGCTGCGGGGATATACCACCCACAAAAACGATCGCATCAGCATCTTTTACCCGGTTGGCAAGAGCAGCAAAATCAGTCTTTACATAGTGGCCCGATCTGAGCCGGATAAATGCATTGCCTTCTGATTGACAGAATTCCACGGTTATTTTATAATGACCGTCTTTGTTTACAGGTAATTGAAATTGTTTGCTGCCTGAGCGGTTCCTGGGCCATGCATTGACCATGAGGGAATCGTTTATAAAAATGCGGTAGCCATCGTCTCCTTCGATCTCGAAATTCATCTGTTCGTCTTTTGCAGCAACCAGGGTGGTGGTATAGCGGGCTGAATAGTGTGTACTTCCAACTTCCGGCGCGGGGGCTTGTCCCTCGTTCCAGTAATGGTCGATCTCGTTGTCGGTGGTTGTATAGACCGGCTCGCCTTCTAATTTTTCATTATTGAAATATTCCGCTTTTACGCCAAGCCTGTTGCCGGCACTGAAACGGGTACGGAGGTTTTCATACAGCATCAGTGTATCACTGGCATAGCCGACTGCATTTTCATAAACCACTTCTGTATTTGCACCGGTTTTTTCTTTTATACCTTCCAATACGGAGATGACCTTTGAAGGGGTTCCGTTGTAATTACCCAGTACAGAGATCTTATTATCTGCATTGGGCCCAAGCACAACGATTTTCTTTAATTTTTTTGAAAGGGGCAATGTGTTGTTCTCATTCCGGAGCAGGACGATGGATTGCTGTGCCATTTTCAACGCATGGGCTTTGTGTTCCGGGGCCTCCAGTTTGGAGAAAGGGATCTGTGCGTATTTCACCTTAGAACCCGGATCGAACATACCCAGGCGGAAGCGGATGGCGAACAGCCTTTTTAATGATACGTCCAGTTGTTCTTCTTTGATCAACCCGTTCTTTACCGCATCGAACAATGTTCTGTAAACGGAGTTGCCGCATTCCAGGTCGGTGCCGTGTATTACGGCGTCCACGGCGGCACTGGTCAGATCCTTATGGGTCTTATGATACCGGAAAAAATCATCCACGGCCCAGCAGTCACTGGTTACATAGCCGGTAAACTTCCATTGATTTCGGAGAATATCATTCATTAACAGGTCGTTGGCGCAGCAAGGTTGCGTATTGATGGCATTATACGCACACATCACACCTGCCACTTTAGCATCCACAACCAGTTCTTTAAAAGCAGGTAAATAAGTATCCCAAAGATCATAGGCAGACGGATTAAAATTATCCGAGTGCCGGGTTGACTCTGGTCCACTGTGAACAGCAAAGTGTTTGGCACAGGCTGCAGCTTTTAAATACTTCGGGTCATCGCCCTGCAAGCCGTGCACGAATGCTCTTGCCAGCATAGAGGTCAGGAAAGGATCTTCCCCATAGGTTTCCTGTCCGCGGCCCCAGCGTGGGTCACGGAAAATATTGATATTAGGCGTCCAGTATGTTAATCCCTGGTACCTGTTGCCGATGCTGTTGGTCTCGAAGGCCTTATTATAAATGGCTCTTCCTTCGGTTGCAGAATAATCAGCCATGCGGCGCAGGGAGTTGGTATCCCATGTTGCGGCCATGGCGATCGCCTGTGGGAAAGAGGTTGTCTTGTACGGCGTTCTTGCCACGCCGTGCAGCACTTCATTCCACCATTCATAAGCCGGTATGCCCAGGCGGGGAATGGCCGGAGCAGCATTAAGCATCTGTGCCACTTTTTCTTCAAGGGTTAACCGGCTCACCAGGTCATTGACCCGTTGCTCAACGGGCAGGTTGGCATCCCACATGGGGAATGATCTTTTGTCCTGCGCATGAACGCCAGCTGCCAAAAACAAAGCAATGGTCAACAGCACAGGAGTGATTACTGATCTTGTCATTTTATTATTATTCTGAAATGTTTATTTTATCCTGCCCCATCTTATAAATGAACATCAGGTTTATGGAGGCAATCTGGTCTCTTACACGAAGCCTTAAGAAGAACGAAAATAGCATTCCCTGTCCTTCTTTTTTTAGATTTCATCAGCCATTTTAAATAAATTTAGGGATTATAAAAAATATGCTGTTGTTAGGGATCGATCTGGGCACTTCTTCTGTAAAGGTTTCTGTACTGGATGCAGCAACACAAAACTGTATTGCCTCCGTTCAATACCCCGAAACGGAAGCAGGTATCATTTCCCTGCATCCCGGCTGGGCCGAACAAAGTCCCGAAGGATGGTGGGAGAATGTAAGACAGGCCATACTGAAATGCCATGCCACCAGGCTATATGTTCCGCAGGATATTGCTGCCATCGGCATCGCCTACCAGATGCATGGCCTGGTGCTGGTGGATGAGGACCAGCAGGTGTTGCGCAATTCCATCATCTGGTGCGACAGCCGTGCTGTTGAGACCGGCGATGAAGCTTTTGCAAACATCGGAAAAGAAAAATGTTTGTATCACTTACTAAACTCTCCCGGAAATTTCACTGCCTCCAAACTGGCATGGGTCAAAAAGAATGAACCGGCCATTTTTGAAAAGGTCGACAAGGTCATGCTGCCCGGTGATTTTATTGCGATGAAACTGACCGGCTCCATTACCACAACCGTTTCTGCACTTTCTGAAGGGATCTTCTGGGATTTCCGGAGCAACGGTATTTCAAAAGATGTTACTGATCATTTTGGTTTTGACCGGTCTGTGTTTCCTGCCATCAATGCAGTATTCTCACCACACGGGCAATTAAAAGATACGGTTGCAGCAGGGTTGACTTTAAAGCCAGGCATACCGGTCACCTATAAAGCGGGTGATCAGCCGAACAATGCACTTTCATTGAATGTATTGCAGCCCGGGGAAGTGGCTGCCACGGCCGGTACCAGCGGCGTTATTTACGGAGTAAGCGATCAACTGGAATATGATCAGCAGTCAAGGATCAACAGTTTTGCACATGTAAATCACCCGGCTCCCTCTCCTTTGGAGAGGGCGGGGGTGAGGCCCGCATAGGCATTTTATTATGCATCAACGGAGCCGGAATTTTTAACCGATGGATAAAGAACCTGTTTGGTGCTAACCGTACTTATTCCGAACTGAATCATGCAGCCGCTCCTATTGGCCCTGGCGCAAATGGTCTGATGGCGCTCCCTTTTGGCAATGGGGCAGAGCGTATGCTGAATAATAAGGTGGTGGGTGCACATTTTAAAAACCTTGATTTTAATATTCATACGGGAGCGCATTTAGTAAGGGCGGCACAGGAAGGGGTTGCTTTTGCATTCCGCTATGGATTAGATATTATGCGGGAGAACGGCATGCAGCCTTCCGTCATAAGGGCAGGAAGAACGAACCTCTTTTTGAGCGATGTGTTTACCAGGACATTTGTGAACAGCACACAGGTGCCCGTGGAATTTTATGAAGGAGACGGAAGTTACGGCGCTGCCATCGGTGCCGGTATTGGTGCCGGCATCTTTAAAGATACTAAGGAGGCTTTCGGTAACCGGAAGCCCGTTGGTTCTGTAGAACCCGAAAGTCGCAATATCCATGAAGAACTTTACCAGCAATGGAAATGTTTTTTAAATGAAAGATCCGGCAGCATAAAAAATGAATTAATCAATATAGCTTAACCAAAAAAAAGAAGATGAAAATTGTAGCAGGACAGCATGAATTCTTTAAAGGCATTCCGCAAATAAAATACGAAGGAAGGGATTCAGACAACCCAATGGCATTCCGCTGGTATGATGAGAATAAACTGGTAGCCGGCAAACCCATGAAAGAACATTTGCGCTTTGCCTGTGCCTACTGGCATTCCTTTGTTGGCAGCGGCGCCGATCCTTTTGGCGAGCCCACGCATATTTTTCCCTGGGATAATATTTCGACAGGCTCAGTACGGGATGCGGTGGAAAAGGCAAAAGACAAAGCAGATGCCGCATTCGAATTCATGACCAAACTCGGTTTGCCATTTTATTGCTTTCACGATGTGGATGCGGTAGAATATACCAATGATGTTGCTGATAACGAAAGACGCCTGCAGGCGATCACTGCTTACCTGAAAGAAAAGCAGGACGCCAGCGGCGTAAGATTATTATGGGGTACCGCCAATCTGTTCTCCAACAAACGATATATGAATGGTGCTGCCACCAATCCCGACTTTCATGTGCTGGCACACGCAGGAGCGCAGGTAAAGGCAGCATTGGATGCCACCATTGCACTGGGTGGTGAGAATTATGTTTTCTGGGGAGGAAGGGAAGGATACATGAGCCTGCTGAACACGAACATGAAAAGGGAGAAAGAACATTTTGCCCGCTTCCTGCACACTGCAAAGGATTATGCAAGAAGGAACGGTTTCAAAGGGAAATTCTTCATTGAACCAAAACCCTGCGAACCATCCAAACACCAGTACGATTATGATTGCGAAACAGTGATCGGCTTCTTACGTCAATATGACCTGTTAAATGATTTCAGTCTGAATATTGAAGTGAACCACGCAACCCTTGCCGGTCACACATTCCAGCATGAGTTACAGGTAGCTGCCGATGCAGGCCTGCTTGGAAGCATGGATGCCAACCGCGGTGATTACCAGAACGGATGGGATACGGACCAGTTCCCCAATAACATCAACGAACTGGCAGAAGCCATGCTGGTCATCCTGGAGGCCGGTGGTTTTAAAGGAGGCGGTATCAACTTCGATGCGAAGATCCGCCGTAACTCCACCGATGCGGAAGACCTGTTTCATGCGCACATCGGGGGTATGGATGCGTTTGCAAGGGCATTGATCATAGCGGATAATATTTTACAAAGATCAGACTATAAAAAAATAAGAACAGAAAGATATGCATCCTTCGACGGCGGTAAAGGAAAAGAATACGAAGCAGGAAAATTATCGCTGGAAGACCTGAGAAACTATGCCATTGAAAACGGGGAGCCAACGGTCATCAGTGGCAAGCAGGAGTACCTGGAGAATATCATTAACCGGTTTATTTAGTAGTAAGCTGCAAGGGGGAAGCTACAAGGGACAGGCATGCAGACTTAAAACAGACTGACCAGGAAAAAGAGGTTATTAATTTAAGACTTGCCCCCTTGAGGCTTGTGTCTTGCAGCTTCTTTAAAAATATTATAAAACCAAAACGCAACGCTCATGAATTTTCTCGGCACAGTTGACTGGATATTCCTTATCCTGTATATGTTGGTGATAGCCGGCATTTCCATATGGTCCATCCGGAAGAGTAAGGATTCGCCAACGGATTATTTCCTGGCCAACCGTAATCTTGGCTGGTGGGTGATCGGTGCTTCTATACTTGCTTCCAACGTAGGTTCTGAACATATCGTGGGCCTGGCCGGATCAGCCGGTTCATCCGGAACGGTGCTGGGGCATTACGAATTGCACTCCTGGATCGTTTTAATATTGGGCTGGGTGTTTGTTCCTTTTTACATGCGCAGCATGGTGTATACAATGCCCGAGTTCCTGGAAAGAAGATTCAATGCAAAGTCAAGGCGTTTGTTATCGGTCATTCAATTGCTCAGTTACGTCATTGCCAAAGCATCGGTAACCATTTTTGCGGGTGCATTGGTGTTTAACCAGATACTGGGCGTAGAGTTCTGGACAGGCGCCATTATCCTGGTGGTGGTAACAGGCGTGTATACCATTTTCGGAGGTCTCCATGCCGTAATGTATACCGAAGCGATACAGGCTTTTGTTTTATTGATCGGTTCGGCCGTTCTGTTATTTGTAGGCCTTGATAAAGTGGGAGGCTGGAATGCGTTGATGAACGAATTCCCGAAGGACAAACTGAATATGTTCCGTCCGCTCAGCGATCCTGAATTTCCGTGGCTGGGTATTTTATTTGCATCGCCCATTGTGGGTATCTGGTATTGGTGTACCGACCAGCATATCGTGCAGCGATGCCTTGCCGGAAGGAATGAACAACAGGCAAGACGGGGAACGATCTTTGCGGCTTACTTAAAACTACTTCCGTTCTTTATATTTCTTATCCCTGGTTTGATCGCTTATGTGTTACACGCAAAAGGACAGTTAACATTGCCGCTTAATGCCGACGGACAAACCGACTATAACGCGGCTTTTCCTGCCATGGTGGAACAGATCATGCCGATGGGCCTTAGAGGTCTGCTGGCAGGAGGTCTGCTGGCAGCGCTGATGGCTTCACTGGCTTCGGTGTATAATGCATGCTCTACGTTATTTACAATGGATATTTACCAGAAAATGAAACCCGAAGCGGACGAAAAAGAATTGGTAAGGGTGGGTCGTATTGCAACAGGCGTAGTGGTAATACTGGGCATGGTATGGATACCGATGATGGGCCGCATTTCCAGTACACTGTATACCTACCTGCAAAGTGTGCAGTCTTACCTGGCGCCGCCCATTGCAGCGGTATTCTTATTAGGCGTATTCTTTAAGCGCCTGAATGCAAAAGGAGCTTATGCCGCCATGGTGGTAGGTTTCGTTCTGGGCCTTATTAAACTTACACTCGAATTGTTTAAGAATGACCTGGGTGGATTCCTGTACGATTTTGCCACCATTAACTTCCTGTATTTCTGTATTTACTTATTCCTGTTTTCTATAGCGGTAATGGTGCTGGTAAGCCTGCTTACTCCAAAACCATCTGAAGAACAGATAAAGGGATTGACCTTTGCCACCACAGTAGCAGAAGACAAAGTGGCCAGCCGTGCAAGCTGGAACAGCCTCGATGTTATACTGTCATTGATCATTGTGGCCATTATCGTATCTGTATTCATTTATTTCTCTCCATTGGGAATCGCTAAGTAATCATTCTGAAAATTGTAAAATTCGGTTTATTGGTTGCAGGGATGTTTTCTTTCCCCCTTTCAAAGCCGCCATCCAGGAAGGCAGGGGCATGAATGTAATGGCTACCTATAATAAGCTGTGGGGAATGCCGGCGCACATCAACAAACACCTGCTTACAGATATTCTGAGAAAAGAGAGGGGTTTTAACGGTGTGGTGGTTTCTGATTATTCCGCCGGAAGGGCGCTGAAGTGGTACAGATGTATATCCGGGATGATTACGCATCGGTTACAAGACCCGTGAAGGAATTGAAAGGCTTTAAGAAGATATGGCTTGAGCCCGGGCAATCTCAAACAGTTAACTTCACCATCGATAAAGAACTGCTTTCTTTTTTTTGATGCCAACGTGAAATGGACAGCAGAGCCGGGTGATTTTACCGTGATGGCTTGGACCGCTTCTGATAAAACGGAAAATATTAAGTTTGTCCTTGTTAAGTAAGTTGCTTGGCACCGGGAATAATAAATTAACCAGATAAACCCATACGCTCATGTTGTTGCAGCAAACCATGCGCTGGTTCGGACCGAATGATGCCGTCGGCCTCCGGGATATACGGCAGGCCGGTTGCAGCGGCGTGGTAACAGCCCTGCATCATATTCCTGTTGGGGAAGTGTGGAGTGTTGAAGATATAAATAAAAGAAAAAAGATCATCGAAGATGCAGGATTGACATGGACGGTCATTGAAAGTCTGCCGGTGCATGAAGACATTAAAAAACAAAGCGGCGCTTTTCTTCAATATATTGAAAACTACAGAACGAGCTTACGCAATGTTGCCTCCTGCGGCTTAAAAGTGGTCACCTATAATTTCATGCCCATACTTGACTGGTTACGGACGGATGTTTCGTATGCCATGCCGGATGGCAGCAGGGCCCTGTATTTTGAACGGGCTGCATTCATTGCATTCGACCTGTTCTTGCTGAAACGACCCGGCGCTGAAAAGGATTATACAGACGAAGAAATAAAAAAAGCGACCGCACGGTTTGCGATAATGAATGAAGCAGAAAAAGAGAGATTGTTCCGCAATGCCATGCTGGGCCTGCCGGGCAGCGATGAAGCATTTACACCCGGACAGGTTTTAACTGCATTAAAAACCTATGAAGGTATCAATGCCCAAAAACTGCAGCAGCATCTTTTCTTTTTTCTTAAACAGGTAGTTCCGGTTGCGGAAGCATGTGGCCTGCAAATGGCCATTCACCCCGACGATCCGCCTTATCCGATTCTTGGATTGCCAAGAGTGGTAAGTACAGAACAGGATGCGCTGGATATTATCCGGTCGGTACCTTCACCGGCAAACGGACTTTGTTTTTGCACGGGTTCTTTTGGAGCAAGGGCGGATAATGACCTGGTAAGCATGATACAGCGCTTTGCCGATAATATTCACTTTCTTCACCTGCGTAACACAAAGCGGGATTCAGAAGGTAATTTTTACGAAGCAGATCACCTGGCCGGCGACACAGACATGTATGCCGTTATGAAAGAAGTGGTACAGCTGATGAAGCGGCGGAATGTTTCCCTGCCCATGCGGCCCGACCATGGCCACCAGATGCTGGATGACCTGGATAAGACCCCTTATCCCGGTTACAGTGCTATCGGGCGTTTGCGTGGACTGGCAGAATTACGTGGGCTGGAACTGGGCATTTACCGTTCTTTGTACCCGGGGGATAAACTGAATTAACAAGATTGATTAGAAATGAGCAAGATCACGAAAGAATTTTTTGGCCTCTACGATGATAAAGAGATCCATCGTTTCACCCTTATGAATGCAAAGGGAAACCGTGTTTCGGTGATCAATTACGGGGGTACGGTCATTTCATGGATACTGAATGATGAGAACGGGAAGGCAAGGAATATTGTTGCCGGTTTTGATACGCTGCAGGAATACCGGGATGCCACGGCTTATTTCGGGTGTATTGCCGGGCGCTATGCCAACCGGATCGCCAATGGCCATTTTTCCATCAACGGGACCAACTATGTACTTGCCTGCAATGATGGAAAAACCACCTGCATGGAGGTAACAGGGGATTTGATAAAAAGGTTTGGGATGCGACCGTGATCGAAAAGGATTCCCCGGTATTATCACTGAATTATTTCAGCCGGGATGGGGAGGAGGGTTACCCCGGCAGCCTGGATGTTACCGCTGAATTCTCTTATACCGATGATGATGAACTGGTCATCCGGTATTCAGCTGAAACAGACAAACCTACTCCCATCAATCTTACCAGTCATTGTTATTTTAATTTATCCGGTGATATGGGGCGCAGTATACTGGATCATTCGCTGCAGGTAAATGCTGACCACTATACACCCCTGAATGCAGAACGGATCCCGACAGGCGAATTGATACCCGTGGCAGGAACAGGATTTGATTTCCGGGAACCGGCTTCAATAAAGGATAACCTGGAGCGGTCAGCAGAAGAATACGACCATAATTTTGTGCTGAATAAGAACGGGAACCCCTTTTCATTTGCTGCATTGCTGGCCGGGCCGGGAGGCCATCCAAAAATGGCTGTATTCACTACCGAGCCGGGCCTGCAGTTGTATACCGGCAATTTGCTCGACGGCAGTTCGAAGAACCGGGATGGTAAAGGGATCGGTAAATACAGTGCCCTGTGCCTGGAGACCCAGCACTTCCCGGATTCTCCCAACCAGCCTCAGTTTCCTTCAACTATATTAATGCCGGGGAAGAAATTTTTTTCGAAGACGGTTTATAAGGTCAGTGCAGAGTGAATACTGAACAAGGAACAAGGAATATCGAATTTCGAAGTAGCGTTCCGATAAGAATCTCCGTTCCTTGTTCAAAATTCCTTGTTCCTTGTTCGAAATTGTATAAAATAAAAAAGCCCGTCCAAAACTGAACAGGCTTTTATTAAATATGCTGTAGGGGAAGGGATCGAACCTTCACGAGGCAGTTAGCTATAACACAAAGCCTGCCTACCGGCAGGCAGGTTCGGTGGTCGACCCCGGTCATCTCGCCTTAGGCGAGACGGCTCTATGTTACGTTTATCCTGTTGTCCTCACCCCCGAGACAAGGGGGCATGTCTGCCAAAAATCATCTTACAATCGCCTTTTAAAACCACTAGGTGACCGATTTGGTGACCTGTTTTAGCCTTTTCCTGATTGTCGAGTTAAAGAACTAGTTAGTTTTTAAATAGTGAGTAAATATAATAATGATTATTATGCCATCAATGCATGAGATTGTCCTTTTTCAATTTCCTGATTTTAACCATAGTAAATCGGAATGTAAAGAATAGCGACTCTGGGCCTTTTTTTCTTCATATAAGGGAAACCTGAATCCCAAATAAGCCATAACTATTTAATAATGGTAATGCCCTGGATAATTTTGATACAAAGAAAAGCCCATTTTTATAGGCTAGGGTCTGGGTCAAAGCGTGAGCCATATCAAAATGGTCAATGCTCCGAAAATGAGATTAATAGCAATATTTACCATCGGGCTTAATCTAGCTCCGTCATCATCAAAAATGATAGCCCGCACAAGAGTGCCAAGCACATAAGCGGCGAAGATGAAAAAAACAATAATAAGTGTCATTTGATATGTTTAATTGAAAAGAAGGGCAGCCGAAACTGCCCTTTAAATAGACCTCTGGTTTCATTTTCAATGGTTTTTGAGTAGGAGCGAAACACATATCAAAAGCACCAGCAACAAAATGCGGCATAACTCCTGCTATCAGAAGCAATACGTCAAAAGGAGATGTAGATCTGAAAATGCCGATATGGGATATCCCTGCCATTGATTTTATAAAGAATCAATTCTTTAGAATCAGCGGCAACCCTGTCTACAAAACACCAGGTATTCCGGGGAATGCTGTCATACGATTCAATACATAACACCCGGAACGGACAGTAGAGCTTTCTCAAATAGCCTTGTTGGTTGATCACCATTATTGAAAATGGATCGATCAACGATTTAAAATTGACTTTCTCCATATGGAAGGCCCGGCTAGTTTAAGAACCAACTTTGCTGCTGGTTACTCAGGGCATACTTAAGCTGTTCAACGAAATGAAATGCATTCACCGACCGGTCCAGGAAATTATCAATGTAGGTGGATTTGTTTGCTCCGGTGAACAGGTTATACAGACGCCACAGGTTGATGGTTCCGTCCTCATTCTTACAGAATGACTGGTCCCTGTAATAATCCTTAACAACTGTGCTGATCTGGTTATCTCCAAATAACAGCGGGGGTAATTCATTCTGCATGGCCTTGGGGAGATTTTGATACATACGACAGCGGCCTATTAACAGGGCAAATTGCTGTTCGGTTAAACTGTGCTCCTCAAAATAGCGCATCATCGTCAAATGATATGGTGCATTGTAATTTTCCAGTAATGAACGGATGCATGCTCTTAGCTGGCCAATACTGGTAACCTTTAAGTCACTCATGTAACCATCTGTCCAAACACACAGGTTGGTACACACTTTATTCTGGAAACCGATGAATATCTTAAAATGCTCATCGGCGCCCTTTTTGTTGTACAGATTATCTTGGTTAAGCGCCTTTACCCCGCCGATGGTGAGAGATAGCCGGGATCCGTCTATTTCATCATAGACCGTTGGGATCTCAATTAAAAAGGCCATTCTCTCATAATAGAGGGTTTTCTCATGTTCCTGCAGCTGAATAGCTGGCTTATCCTTTGCCTCCGGGATTCTGCCCTTAATCGGATGAGAAAGCCTCACATTGGGTTTCAGAATTGTTTCACCGCTGAAAACAACAGCTGTAATATCTAAGGTGTCTGGATAAAATCAGCCTGTGATATTAGCGGCTCATTATCCTTTATGAAAACCGGGATGATATGCTTTTCTCTAATCTCTTCAACGCTGCTCTCGATCGTATTTGCCTCAATAAAGGCTGATCCGGATGACAATCCTTCCCCGGTAACAGCAGGTGTTACCACTATGGCATTATTTACCTCTTCATTAGGCAATGTTTGTGTGAGTTCCATTAGCTGAAGGTTTTAGATTGTTAAGAATAGGATTGACTTTAACGGGCTGTAGTAGCTCTTTGCGCCTTGCAGTGAACAGGTTTAAGTGTGTTTCCTGGTAAACAGGGCATTTGTTGTACAGTGTCAAAAGATCATCCACAGAACCACAACCATTGATCTTTTGAATCAGTTCTTCTTCGGATATAATTTCTGTTGTTATGCCCGGTATAATTTCAGAAATTATATCCTCACCCTGGTTGCACCAGTTGTTGATCTGCTTCCCGGTTTCAACGGAAATTTTGAATTCCGGCTTGCTAATGAAAAGAGAAGTACGGTCTTTGCTGGCCACAGCATTGTGCTTACTGTCAACATCCAATACGATGGTGAATTCATAATCCAATCCATCACGTTGTACCCCCTTTAAGCCGACTTTCTCCGGGATCATTTTGCCGTTCTTTTCATTTAGTACATAATCTTGTTTACTCCGGATAGTGCCTATGATATGGCAGGAGCTTTGGAGCATAGCCTGCACAAAGGCATTGTGCCGGTGTGTTAGCTTACCCCAATTGGTAAAGGAATTGCCAGCCATGTTTGAATGGATATCCAGTATTCCGCCGGTACCATCCCACTCGTGGGAAACACTGTCAATTATTATGACTTCCATTTTACTGTCCTCACATAGCTTAACTGCCTGGATAAACTTCTCAGGGCTAAATGGAGGCCCAATTGCGATGGTATTATAATCGCCCAAGTGAGCATATAGGTCTGCAGAACTGTTTTCGGTGTCTATGACGGCAATTTTGTTCCAGTTGCCACATAACCCAAAAGCGATAAGCAAGGCCCCAATACTTTTACCAGATCCACTTGGTCCCTGTAAGGCTAGTTTCATCTTAGCCTTTTTACGGGATGCTTTTTGTAGTTGCATAATATTAGATTTATTGATTTAAAAAGCAAGGGGCAAGCATTACACTTGCCCCCGTTTGTAGCAATGGCTGCTGTTAAGCCAAAGCTTTGGCCCTCGCGGAATTAGTAAATTCATGCGTTTCAACAGCATCTGCAGGCGGAACTCATAGGTGTAGGAAAGGGTCTTCACTTCTCCGGTTTCCTGAACCGTATATTCATACGGCTCACAGGCGACCCGTTCAATTGCTCCCGGCATTTGGGTGCCGATCAACCCTTTTGCCGTCGCCTCATCCAGGGCAGCATACATAAAGCAACGCTTTGTGGTTGCATAGAACCTGCCGGTATTTTGGCTTTGAACAATTGAAACATCTCCCTCCAATTCAAGAGAAATGTACTGATCGCCATCATTTCCCTGGCGAACATGGTAGTTTTTAACTTTGACCATTTTTAAATGATTTAAATGTGATTAAAATAATTATTGGTTCAAACCCCGGGGTAAGAACCGCAAACTTGAATGGGCGGGTGCGATTCTGGTAGGGCATTTACGCACTCGCTGTTGAATACCATCACATAATTTTAAAAATTATGGGGGGGGGTATTTTTTTGGAATTGATGAAGCGGGGTTTATTTCAATTTTAAGTTGAAAAATTAAAATTGATTATTTATGGGTATAATATTTCTTAACTTACATATATCCCCGGAGAGAAATTCATAACTCTAAACCTTGAGATGATGAAAAAGGTCTTCATTTTAATTTTATTTAATTGCATCGCTGGACATTTGGATGCACAAAGTCTTGCAATTAATATTGATGGATCAGTAGCAGACGCAAGTGCTATGCTTGATATAAAGAATCCAAATAAAGGAATACTTATTCCAAGAACATCAACTACAACCAGGATAGCGATTGCCACTCCTGCGAAGGGATTAATGGTGTATGATACTACAACAAATAGTTTTTGGTATCATAATGGTACAGTATGGACAGAATTGAGCCAAGGCAGCGGACTGGCATGGAATATTGCAGGAAACACAGGCGTAAACCCAACAACAAACTTTCTTGGAACAATAGATAATATTCCTCTAAGTTTCCGTATTAATAATCAGAAAGCTGGTAGAATTGACTCAACATTTTCCAATTCATTTTTTGGTTACCAATCTGGCAATTCTAACACAACAAGTAAAAACAATACGGCAATTGGCTTTCAAGCTCTATATTCATTAAATCCATCTGGTGGAGAAGAGAATACCGCAATTGGATCTTTAGCGCTTAAAAACAACAATGCTGAAAGAAATACTGCAGTGGGGTATAAAGCTTTAACCGCAAATACAATTGGCGTTTATAATTCTTCATTAGGCATGCAGTCTTCAAACGCAAATACAACAGGATCCTTTAATACTGCAATAGGGGCTATGGCACAAAATTCCAATACAACAGGCAATAATAATACAGCCATAGGATATGGAGCTGTAGATCATAGTATTGTGTCCAGTTATAACACTGGTGTAGGTTCAAGGGCCATTGGAGGAAATGAAACAGGGGAAAATAACACAGCTATAGGTTCCTATGCATTATCAGCATTAATAGGTTTTTTTAATGTTAATACAAGTACGGCTGTTGGTTCACATGCTCTATTCCACAGTAATGCATTTGTTTCCGGAAGTTCATCAGGGAATGTTGCAGTTGGGGAACGTGCAATGTATTCAAATGGTAGCGGTTCAAGTAATACGGCTATTGGCACACGTGCTATGTATTTCAATAATAAAGGAGGAGGTAATACTGCTGTGGGTGATTATACTTTATATTCAAATACAAATGCAGAACTAAATGTTGCTCTTGGTTCACAAGCATTATATACACAATCATATGATAATGGAGGCGCCGCCTGGGTTTCTGAAAATGTAGCAGTTGGCTATCGATCACTTTATAGTAACCAGCCTACAGCTCAAATTAATGGATACAGGAATGTAGCTATAGGTTCACAATCAATGCATGAAAATACAACCGGTACCAAAAATACAGCAATGGGATATCAGGTACTTTTTAATAATACTAGTGGTGATTTTAATACTGCTATTGGCTTTAATACATTATTTGCAAATAAAGCTGGTTCTAATTCAACAGCAGTTGGTGCTTTCGCTATGTTAAATGCTTATGATAATAACACCGCCTTTGTAAACAATAATGTGGCATTTGGTTTTGAAGCATTGATGGGCAATTTACCAACCTCAAATAACACTGGATTAAAAAATACTGCAATTGGATATCAAGCTATTAGAGAAAATTCAACAGGGAATAATAATACAGCAGTTGGATGGCAAGCTATGACATTAAATACAACAGGCGGCTTCAACACAGCAATCGGGTCATCAGCATTAGCCAGAAATAATGTAGGTGAAGGGAATACTGCTATCGGAAGTCAGGCTTTATTAATGAATACTGCGGGAAGTAGTAATGCTGTTTTAGGTAATGGGTCTCTTAGTCAAAATTTAGCAGGTAGTTCTAATACTGCTATTGGTGCTTTGGTTATGGGTAATGGAAGAATAGGAAATAATAATACTGCAATAGGGGCTGGCACTCTATCATCTAATTATGCAGGAGATAATGCAACAGCAGTTGGCTATAATGCTATGGCTAACACAAATCCTTCGCAGGCGCAATTTATCAATTATAGTGTTGCTTTAGGTTATCAAGCTCTTCGTGGCTCTACAACTGTAGCGAATAATACAGGCAATTATAATACTGCTATTGGTTATCAAACTTTGCTTAACAATAGTGGAGGTCAAACTAATACTGCAACTGGGGTGCAAGCACTACAGAATAATACTTTAGGAAATGCAAACACTTCAAATGGAATGCAATCTCTAATAAACAATTCTACTGGCTCATGGAACTCGGCCTATGGTTCACAAGCTTTATATTTAAATACAACTGGTATAGAGAATACTGCTGTTGGCTTTGAATCACTTTTCTTTAATTCAACAGGCAATAGAAACACGGCTTTAGGTCTTGTCGCTGGTTACCACTGTTTGGGTGATAGTAATGTCTTTGTTGGTTATAATGCAGGTTATTATGAAACAGGTTCAAACAAACTTTATATTTCAAACAGCAATACAACCACTCCATTAATTGGCGGTGATTTCTCAACTGGAATTGTAACTATTAAATCATTACTTACTTTGGCTCCTACTACAACACCCGCCAGTCCGGTTAAGGGGATGATCTATTTTGACAATACGACAAACAAACTCCGATGTTATGATGGAACAGTATGGAATGATTTGTGGTAAGAATAATCTAAATCGAGAATAAATCAACGAATTAAGAGTATAGTTCCATTTAAAAAGACTTCTCCTTTAGAATCAGATCCTTTGATTAAATAAGTATATGCGCCATTGGGAAGTTTTGTTCCTTTATAAATTCCGTCCCATCCAGTGTTTATATCTGTTGTTTTGAAGATTTCATTACCATACCGATCATACACAATAAGGTACTTTAAACTTAAAGATGTTCCAGGTGGAATCCGGAAAACATCGTTCTTGCCGTCTCCATTGGGGGTAAATGAATTTGGAATATAAATTTCTCTTAGAACTTTTACGGTTAGGTTTTTATCTGCATAGCAGCTATTAGTTGCAACTACTTTTAAGTTATAAATAGTAGTAACTGCAGGGTTAGCGACTGGATTAGATATTAATGGATTATTCAAACCCATTGATGGCGTCCATAAGTAACTGACGATATTGCCAGTAGCAGTGGCATTTAATTGAATCGAATTGCCTGCCGATATTGTCGGGGTTGGAGGATTGAACGAAATAGGGGAACAGGCTTTACAATCATTATTATTGTATCAGAATAAACGAATGGTGTGATTGAGCAGCTAGATACCGTACTCATAATGCAATTAACTTTATCCCCATCGGAAAGGCTGTTATTGGCATAGGTAAGCCCGTTTCCACTGACATTGATACCATTTAATTGCCATTGAAATGCCGGCGTGGTTCCAACATTAGCGGGTATTGCAGTGAAGGTAACAGGAATACCGGTGCAAATTGCACCTGACGGGTTTGCAGTAATGTTTATGACCGGATTAGGACTAGAGTTTACTGATATGGTTATAGTGTTTGAAGAGGCTGTGTTGACAGCCAGGCAGGTTCCGCTGCTTATTGTTATATCGCAAGTAACATTATTCCCATTAATCAGCGATGTGGTGGCAAATGTATTCAAAGGACCACTCTGAATACTAGTTCCATTTACTTTAAAATTATAGTTCACAGTACCACCTCCTGTATTTGTTGTTGCAGCCGTAAAAGTTACCAGAGTCCCTGAGCAGATAGTACCCGAAGGAATGGCGGTAATATTTACGGCAGAGGTAATATTCGGATTCACAACCATAGTAATGGAGTTTGAAGAAGCGGTAGTTGAGGTGAGGCATGCTCCTCCAACAATAGTAATATCACACGTAACTGTATTTCCGTTATTGAGTGTTGCAGTTGTGAGAATATTCAAAGGACTATTCTGAACGCTGGTTCCATTAACTTTAAAATCATAGGTTATTCCACCACCACCGGTATTTGATGCAACAGCAGTAAAAGCAACCGAAGTTCCGGAGCAGATAGTACCCGAAGGATTGGCGGTAATATTCACGACAGGGGTAATATTCGGATTTACAACCATAGTAACGGTATTTGAAGTAACAGAAGTTGGCGAAGCGCATGCTAAACTGGATGACATGTTAACTGTAACAAGATCGCCATTTGCAAGAGTGGTGGTTGTAAATACTGGAGAATTAGCACCAGCATTAACACCATTAATCTTCCATTGATAACTAGGGTTAGCTCCACCATTAGTTGGGTTGGCGGTAAAAGTCACCGATGTGCCAAC
Source organism: Chitinophagaceae bacterium (assembly GCA_016710165.1). Lineage (NCBI taxonomy): Bacteria > Pseudomonadati > Bacteroidota > Chitinophagia > Chitinophagales > Chitinophagaceae > Chitinophagaceae bacterium. The sequence goes on from JADJLJ010000004.1 coordinate 189,724, forward strand.
ACATGCGGTTGTAGAAGATGCCACTATTCCTACAGATGGGGTTATTACCGCAGTAACGCTCATGGTTATTGTGTTTGAAGAAGCTACTGTTGATGTCAGGCAGGTGCCTCCAGTTATTGAAATGTCACAGGAAACTGCATCACCATTAATCAAAGTCGATGTAATAAACATGTTAGAACCACTGTTCTGAACACTTATTCCATTAACTTTAAAATTATAGTTCACTATGCCACCTCCTGTGTTTCCTGCAGTTGCAGTAAAAGTTACTGATGTACCAGAACAAACAGTGGTACCGGGATTAGCAATAATACTTACAGAAGGAGTGGAATTTGAATTCACTGTCATTGCGATGGTATTGGATGTTGCGGTATTGGTTGTTAAGCAAGTACCCCCACTTATGTTAATATCACAGGAAACTATATTTCCATTTGTAAGTGTATTTGTTGTGTATGTATTTGATCCGCTATTTTGAACGCTACCTCCGTTTATTTTAAAATCATAAGTAACTGTTCCACCAGCGGTATTACCCGCTACTGCCGTAAAAGTTACTGATGTACCAGAACAAACAGTGGTACCAGGATTAGCCGTAATATTTACTGAAGGGATTAAATTGGGATTCACTACCATTGTAATGGTATTGGATGTTGCTGAAGATGGAGAAGCGCAGGTTAAACTGGATGTTATTATGACTGTAACATTATCTCCGTTAGCCACTGAATTTGTTGTATATGTTGAAGCATTTGTTCCAACATTTCCGCCATTTACCTGCCATTGATAACCTGGTGCAGGACCTCCATTATTAGGTGTGGCTGTAAAAGTTACTGATGAACCAAAACAAATAGTGGTACCAGGATTAGCTGTAATATTTACAGAAGGGATTAAATTAGGATTCACTACCATTGTAATAGTATTGGATGTTGCGGTATTTGTTGTCAAGCAAGTACCACCACTTATGCTTATATCACAGGAAACTATATTTCCATTTGTAAGTGTATTTGTTGTGTATGTATTTGAAGCACCATTTTGGACACTGCTCCCATTTATCTTAAAATCATAGTTTATTGTACCACCAGCAGTATTTCCTGTAGTAGCAGTAAAAGTTACAGACGTTCCAGAGCAAATCGCACCAGGTGGATTTGCAGAAATATTTAGTGTTGGTGTTGACGTTGGGATCACACTTACAATCAAAGATTGTAGTGGAGAAATACCACAGGAATTATTAGCCGCAACTGAAATAATCCCTCCGGTAGCTCCAGCAGTTGCATTAATACTTGTTGTTGACGAATTTCCCGTCCAGCCTGATGGAAGTGTCCATGTATACGAAGTGGCACCGGTAACGGCTGGAATACTATAAATATTTGAACTTCCGCTACAAACAGTAGGATTACCTGAAATTGATCCAGGTGTTGACATTAATAAACATGGGCTATATTTCGCAGCAAATGCATCAATGGAACCGTTCGAAGTAAGATTCATTGTTCCGACATTAGGATCAAAATCTGCAGTACCATTAAAATGCCCGCTACACGTAACATGCGTGGCCATCTGTTTTAATAGATGTACACTTGGTTCCGGTAAAACCTGTACCAATATTAAAAGCCCATTGATAAGCGCCCAAGGTTGAATATTTAGCTATAAAGATATCGGGCACTCCCGTAGAAGCAGTTAGATTTGCAACCCCTGGGCCCGGATCAAAGTCAGTCGTATTGGAAAATTGTCCTGTAATATATATATCGTTTGAAACGTCATTAATAAGACTTAGTCCCCAATTAATTAAACCAGTGTTTGGTGAAGAAACTAAAGAGAAAGCCCATTGATAAACGCCCGAGGAATTATATTTGGCTAAATATGCGCCAAAACCTGTAAGATTAGCTGTACTTGGTCCCGGGTTAAAATCAACAGGTCCCTGGTAAAATCCTGTTATATAAATATTATCTAAGGCATCTATGGCAATACTATAAGCGTTATCGTCTAAAGTTCCACCAACTCTGAAGGCCCATTGATAAATTCCTGACGAATTATACTTTGCAACAAAGATATTGTGGCCCGGATAAGATGTTAGAATTGTAAGATTAGCAACCCCTGGGCCAGGATCAAAATCAGCCGTACCTCCAAATTGTCCCGTTACGTAAACATTTGATGAGCCATCAACGACCAGAGAATATCCTAGGTCTTCAAATTGGCTACCGATATTAAAAGCCCATTGATAAACACCAGACGAATTATATTTGCTACAAAGATATCATCTCCTCCAACAACAGTAAGGTTAGCAGTTCCAGGCCCGGGATCAAAGTCTGCTGTTAACCTAAAATAACCAGTAATAAATATATTGCCTGAGCCATCTACGGTAATAGATTTCGCCCAATCCCAATCTGTACTACCAATCTTAAAAGCCCATTGATAAACACCAGACGAATTATATTTTGCTACAAAAATATCGGCAGCACCATTACTTGTAAGATTAGCTGTGCCTGGTCCCGGGTCAAAATCGACAGTACCTCCAAAATATCCTGAAACATACACATTACCAGATCCGTCAATCTTAATTATTGGCCAATTAGCAGTTCCGTTTACGTTTCCTATACCAAAAGCCCATTGATAAATTCCATTTGCATTATACTTTGCTAAAAATAAACTCCCTCCTGTTGCGCCTATAAGAATAGCTGTCCCAGGGCCAGGATCGAAATCTACCGAACCACTAAATGTTCCCGTAATATATGTATTTGAAGAAGCATCGAGTGCATTTGAAGTTGCGCCATCTCCAAATGTGGCGCTTCCTATGTTAAAAGCATAATGAAGGTTTGGATTTTGTGCATTTACATTATTGTTTAATGCAGAAAAGAATATTAAAATAATTAGGTAAGTGGTTTTGAAATGAGTACTTGCCGAAATACTCTGACAATAGGCAAATACTTTAAATCTGAGCTCATTTATTTTATTAGTAGCCAGCATTGGTTTTATATAATTGATGAAAGAATATTTCATCTGGTAATCTCACTGTAAACAAATTACTACAAAACCGATGTAATATTAAATATCTTGCATGTTTCCTGTAAATAAATATTCTATACCCGCAATTCTAGACAAAGAATTGATTTTGAATAGTGATGTTTTAAAGCATTCTGAATATTCTAAATATTTTGCAATTTTCAGCTTAAATTAGTGATCAATAAACCTTTATGCCCAATCAAAGCCCAGAGCAAAAAGCCAGGGAATCTATTGACAAGCAACTCATTGCTTGCGGGTGGGTTATACAGGACAAGGATAAAATCAATCTTTCAGCTGGCTCTGGAGTGGCCGTTCGGGAATATCTTACAGACACAGGGCCGGCGGATTATATATTGTTTGTGGATCGTAAACCTGTTGGTTTGATTGAAGCTAAAAGGGAGGAAGAGGCTGTTCGGCTGACCATGCATGAAGAACAGACCAATGAGTATCGTACCAGTAAGCTAAAACATCTTAATAACGAGGCCCTTAATTATGCTTACGAAAGTACCGGGCAGCTTACCCGATTTACCGATTTCAGGGATCCTAAACCCCGCTCAAGGCCTGTCTTTTCCTTTCACCGCCCTGAAACCTTCAGAGATTGGCTAAGACAAAATCGTTCTTTGCGAGAGCGGCTACAGGATCTTCCGACTTTGGAAACTGATGGGCTGAGAGATTGCCAGATAAAGGCGATCAATAATCTTGAAGGTTCTTTTAGGAATGCCCGGCCTAAGGCCTTAATACAGATGGCTACCGGCTCTGGAAAGACCTTTACGGCAATCAGTTTTATTTACCGGCTGCTTAAATTCAGTAATGCCAAAAGGGTGCTATTCCTGGTCGATACCCGAAACCTTGGCGAACAGGCTGAGCAGGAATTCATGAGCTTTATGCCCAATGATGATAACCGGAAGTTTACCGAGCTCTATAATGTGCAGCGGCTAAAAAGTAGTTATGTAGCCAATGATAGCCAGGTATGCATCAGTACCATTCAGCGCCTAAATTCAATTTTAAGAGGCCAGGAGCTGGATGAGAATGTTGAGGAAGAGAATCCCAATGAACGGAAAGTATTATCCCAAAGAACCGATGAATGTGGTGTATAATGAAAAGTTGCCTATTGAGTTTTTTGATTTTATTGTAATAGATGAATGCCATCGGAGTATTTATAACTTATGGAAACAGGTATTAGATTATTTCGATGTATTTCAGATAGGGTTAACTGCAACACCCGATAATCGAACTTTTGGCTATTTCAACCAGAACGTGGTAAGCGAATATGGTTATGAGGAGGCGGTAACGGATGGGTACTGGTTCCTCAATGTATACCTTATCGAAACAGAGATTTCGAAGAAAGGGGGTGCTATATGGAAAGGGGAATACGTGGATAAGAGGGAAAAACTCAGCAGAAAGAAAAGATGGGAACAGGTAGATGATGATATAACATATACAGCCAAGCAGTTGGACGATGATGTAGTGAATCCTAGTCAGATAAGAACTATTATACGAGCATTTAAAGATCACTGGAAGGAGATATTTCCGCAGAGAGAAGAACTGCCCAAAACCTTAATATTTGCCAAAACTGACAGCCATGCCGATGACATTATCAATATTACCAGGGAGGAGTTTGACGAAGGCAACCAGTTCTGTAAAAAGATAACTTATAATGCCGAGGATCCCAAGGGTACGCTATCACAGTTCCGGAATACCTTCTATCCCCGCATTGCCGTCACGGTTGATATGATCGCCACCGGTACGGATGTAAGCCCTTTAGAGATGGTTTTCTTTATGCGTGATGTAAAAAGCCGCAATTACTTTGAGCAGATGAAAGGCAGAGGCACCAGGACGGTCTCACTGGATGATCTGCAGAAAGTAACGCCAAGCGCAACTTATACTAAAGATCATTTTGTAATTATTGATGCAATTGGAGTTAGCAAAAGTGTAAAACAGGATAGCCGGCCACTGGAGCGTAAGCCAACTGTACCGCTAAAGGATTTACTGCAGGCGGTTGCTGTTGGCGCACAGGATGTAGACACTTTTACTACTCTTGCAAACAGACTGCTGCGATTGAATAAACAGATGACTGAGAAAGAACATCTCCAGTTCCTGGAAAGAACAAAAGGTGTTCCGTTAAGGGAAGTAGCAAAGAGCCTGCTGGAAGCATTTAATCCAGATATCCTGGAAGACATCAGGTTAAAAGTAGAAGTAGCCCATGGGCATGAGTCGCCTGCTAAGATGGAAGAACTGTTTAAAGCACAGCATGAAAAGATACTGGTGGAAGCTGCCTCCCTATTCAACGGAGAGCTGAACAACTTCATTGATAATGTACGGAAAGTGCATGAGCAGATCATTGATGTGGTTAATATTGACACCGTAACCAATATTGGCTGGGACAAAGACCAAAAAGAAAAAGCCGAAGCTCTGATTACTGATTTTAAAACCTGGATGGAAGCACACAAAGAGGAAATATCAGCCCTGCAAATATTCTATAACCAGCCATACCGGCGCCGGAATTAACTTTTGGTATGATTAAAGATCTCCTGGACAAACTAAAAACAGATAAGCCCTTATTGGCACCTCTGAGAGTATGGGATGCTTATGAACACGTAAAGGGGAACAAACATTCAGTAAAGAATGAGCTGATTGTGCACACACCGGTTAAATTGACCACCTCATACCGGTGCAAATTGACCACCAGTTTTGCTGGCGAAGATTTCAGTATTCATGCATGACTTTAAAGCTGTCATTTTGGCTTTTTGTTTATAGTTTATTTATTGTTTTTCGGGTTGATTACCGTTTTTTCTCCTTAAAGATTCTCCTTTCAGTTCCAGCCTATGAGCCTGGTGGATGATTCGATCCAGGATAGCATCAGCAACTGTTTTTTCGCCGATTATTTCATGCCACTTGCTGACTGGTACTTGTGAAGTTACAATAATAGATCCTTTCCCATGCCGGTCTTCAATGATTTCTAAAAATGCGGCCCGATTTTGTGCATCCAATGGATTGATACCAAAGTCATCGAGGATCAGCAGGTGTTGTCGTTCTAGTTTGGCTAGTTCCCTGATATATGAACCATCCGCTTTTGCCATCTTGAGCCGGGCAAAAAGTTTTGGAACACTGTGGTATACTACCCGGTACCCCATGCCACAGGCCTGGTAACCGATTGCAGAAGCTATATAGCTTTTACCGATACCAGTACTTCCTGTGATGAGTATGTTCTCCTGCTTTTCAAGGAAGCTGCACTCTGTAAAACGCATCACCTGGTTCTTCTCCATATTGCGGTCGCTGTTGTAGATAATATCTTCCAGCGCTGCCTTATAGCGGAACCTTGCGTTTTTCACCTAGCGTTCAATAGAACGGTTCTGCCGGTCGTCCCATTCGGCATCAATAAGGTGTTCAATAATTTCATCGGGAGTATAGCTTTCCTGCTTCCCCGATTCCAGGCTCGTTTTAAAAGCCCGGTGCATGCCGAAGAACTTCATCTTCCGCATCTTCTCCATAGTTGTTACATTCATTGTCTATCGTTTTTGGTTAATAATTATTGGTAATAATCTTCCCCCCGTATATTATCATGCAGGGGCATCTGTTCCTCGGTATTTTCTTCCTCGGCCTGTTTGTCCAACCCACGTTCCAGTATCTTCTGTATCGTTTTATAATTGTAAAGCCCATAGCCCAGGGCCCGCTGACAGGCCCTGGTCAGTCGTTCAGTACCCACTTTGTTTCCAAAACTTAATACTCCCAAACAGGATTTATACGCCTGCTCGGGATGTTGTTTGCGGTCCAGTATCTTTAAAATGTAAAGGCGCACGTCTTCATGTATACCCGCTGCCCAGTTTAAAAACTTATCGGGTGTCCATTCACTCACAAAGCGATGGGCAGAGGCGAGATGATCTTTTTCTGTACTGTAGGTATAGGAACTCTTTACACGCTTATGCAGAGCTATGCGTTCATAGTTATAAAATACTTCCACGCTATGACGGGAATACAGAAGCTTTACTTTCTTTCCAATAAAGCGATAGGGAACACTGTAGTAATGCTTATCGGGACTAAGACTCACATGGCCGTTCTTCATGACCGTGACAAAGAGTTGTTTTTTCATTTCATAACGCAGCGGAGGAAGCGGCTGCATAACCAATCGTTCCACTTCTTCGTACTGTTGTCTGCGACTGTAATTACGTCCTCTCAGCATCGCATCATTGTGCTGTTCCAGTGCAATGCGTATAGCCGTATTTAGTTCCTCGAGGCTGAAGTAGGCATTGCCTCTGAGCTTTGCATAAATACGGGTATAGACCAACCGCACTGCATTTTCTACCAATGCCTTATCTCTGGGTTTATAAGCCCGTGCCGGCAATACCGTTGTACCATAATGTTCAGCAAAATCAGCAAAGGTCTCATTTAAGGTAGGCTCGTATTTGCTGCTGCGGGTAACAGCTGACTTTAAATTATCCGGAACAATAGCTGCAGGCACACCTCCGTAATAGTGCATGGCATTTTCACAGGCTGCAATAAAATCATCCTTTTGCTGGGTCATTACCGCTTCCACATAAGTAAGTTGGCTGGCACCCAGTATCGCTACAAATACCTCTACATCACGGATCTCACCGCTTACCCTGTCTATAATACTCAACCGGTCACCGGCAAAATCCACATACATTTTATCTCCAGCCTTGTGTTCCATATGCATGCTGGGATTCACCTGGCCCTTCCACTGAACGTAGTAATGGTTAAACTGTGAGCGGCCCACACCATCGGGATATTGTTTTCGGTAGTCTTCCCAGATCAACTGGCGTGTCACTCCCTTTTTCTTCAACTCTTTGTCGACATAGGGGAATAAACCAAAAAGTGTTTGCAGCCTGTGGGCTGGTGGCTTCTCGGGAGGCTGGGTAAAAATCAATTCCAGGTCAGTATCACAGAGCTCAAAAATTTCATAAAATCTAACCCGCTTTGTAAGAATATCTGTACGTATTTTTTTACTGTGTTACGCGACACACCGGTCTGCTCAGCTATGCTCAGCTTTCCTTTCTTTTGGGAATACAAACGCAGGATTTGACGTATCTTGTTCATGCTGATAAATTGATTGGCCATGTTGAATGAAGTTTGATTACTCAAAGCTTATTCAATCATGACAGCTTGTCAACATCAACACTGAAATCTGCTTGCCGGGATGGTCAATTTGGACCGGCGAAGGGGGGTCAGTTTCAACCGGCGAACAGGGGTCACTTTAAACCGGTTTCAGGTGGTCAATTTCACCGGATTTTGCAGCCATATTTATAATCTTCTTGAAAAGAGTAATATTCTTGGCAACTGTGTTAGGCCCGTTGCTATCCTTCACAATCATGAAATTTATAAACTGTTCAAGAAACATATGAGTAATTTCAACTAAAAGAATATCAGAAATACCATGTTCGCTGCTTAGAAAGCGCTCGATTTTTAGTTTAAAGAAATGGTAGTTCTTAATTGTATTCATGGAGAAGCTTTTTCCAGCCTGAGATGCAATCATCTCGTTATGATATTGAATTGCTTCAAGCAGGGTTTTGTCGTTTGAGGAGATGCCTAGTAGGTGGTTCTTGATCTTTTTGAGGTCTATATATTCATCCTGGAGTAATACCAGGGTCTGGATCTGAGCCAGGCGCTTTTTGTAAGCATCAAGGGATTGATTGATTTGATTTGCCAAATCAAAACCATCAAGGACTTTGCTCTTTCGTGTGTTCCAGTATTTGGATGGAGTAAATAGGCCAGTCGAGACCTCAATTTTACGCTTTCCCTTTATTAGTCGAATGTAGATGGGTGCCATTCCCTTCTTGTTTGCCTTGCTTTTATTAAGCCAAAAGAGCGATTTTAGTTTGCTATCCATACTGATTGTTTTGGACAACCAGGGCAGGTTAAAACAGGTGACCGATTTGGTGACCAAAATGGGCAAAATAAGCAGTACTGCAGCGGGGGCTAAAATAAGAAAGCCTTTATAACTCATTCGCTATAAAGGCTTTCTGTAAATAAATGCGCTGACTATGCTGTAGGGGAAGGGATCGAACCTTCACGAGGCAGTTAGCTATAACACAAAGCCTGCCTACCGGCAGGCAGGTTCGGTGGTCGACCCCGGTCATCTCGCCTTAGGCGAGACGGCTCTATGTTACGTTTATCCTGTTGTCCTCACCCCCGAGACAAGGGGGCATGTCTGCCAAAAATTTCATCACCCCACAATTTTCAAGAACTTGTTTGATGACACAAATCTATAGGAATATCCAATATGTTTAAAATATTTTATCAAAAATTTGGAAATTATAGAAATAATTCAAATATTTGTTTATTAGTTTAAAATATTTTAAAAACACAAAACGAAATGGCTGCTAAATTAAATCTTGACAAATTAGACCTCCAGATCATTCACGAAATGATGGAAACCGCAGAGATCTCTTATGCCGAACTGGGAAAAAAACTGTTTGTAAGCGGAGGTACCATTCATGTACGCATAAAAAAATTACAGGAATCCGGTATTGTCAAAGGTACAAAACTGAACGTGGATCTGAAACAGCTGGGATATGATATCACCGCCTTTGTGGGCATCTACCTGGAGAAAAGTTCTTTGTACGATACCGTTGCCAAAGACCTGATGAATATACCCGAGATCGTGCGGCTGAATTACATCACCGGTAACTACAGCATGTTCATCGAAATAGTCTGCAAGGATATTACACAGCTTCGTTCTGTGCTGCATGATGAACTGCAGAAGATAAAAGGGATCGAACGTACCGAAACCTTTATTTCGCTTGAAGAAGGATTTAACCGGAATGTGCAGGTGGCGCCGGCGGTGTGAGGATGCCGGATGCCAGATACAGGATACCAGATGCCAGATGCCGGATACAAGATACCAGATGCAGGATACCGGATACCGGATACAGGATGCACCCAAAGACTTTGAAAAACTCTTATATGCACGGGAACTATCCGGTATCTTGTATCACGTATCGGCTTTACGTTTCCTTCACATCCACCGCATCTCTCAACCCGTTTCCCAATAAATTAAAAGCAAGCACCAGCAGCATGATGGCAAAGCCGGGTATCAGTGCCAGCATGGGATTGTGGGTGATGATGAAATTGTAATTCTCCTTTATCATCAGTCCCCAGCTGGGTTGCGGCGGCTGAATACCGATCCCCAGGAAACTTAGTCCCGCTTCCACAATGATGGCCGTGGCAAAATTTCCTGCAGCGATCACCATTACAGGCCCGAGTATGTTTGGTAAGATATGGCGAAGGATGATGCGGTTGTTTCGTAAGCCCAGCGCCCTTGCCGCCTGTACGTATTCCATTTCCCTGATGGCCATTACCTGCCCGCGGATCAGGCGGGCCACACTCACCCACATCGTCAGTCCGACCGCAATGAAGATCTGCCAGAATCCTTTACCCATGGCCATGGTGATGGCGAATACAAGCAATAAAGTAGGGATGCTCCAGGTAACATTCACCAGCCACATGATGAGTTCATCAACCCAGCCACGGTAATAACCGGCCAATGCACCTAAAATGATCCCGAGTGTCAAAGAAATAAGCACGGCTATTAAACCCACCGCCAGGCTCACCCTTGTGCCGATGATCAGCCTGCTTAAAATATCACGGCCGAACTTATCGGTACCCAGCCAGTATTTCCTGGTAATGATGCTTTGCGCAATGGCTGCCGGGTTGTTGTTTGTTAATTCTTTGATGGAATAATACTGCACAAGGGTTGTGTCTTCGTCAATATATTTATTTACCAGCAGGCTGTCATCATGGATGCGGTAGCCATTGATGGGAATAAGGCGACTGCTGTTCTTCCTGCCATTCCATAAAACAGCTAGCCAGTTTTGCGGATCGCTGCTTTTGCGGTCCGGGATAACCAAAAACTGTTGTGTATAGCCGGGCTTCTTTGCCTGTATCTCCACCGTCTGCAGGTCGGCATTGGGAGAATTATCGGGAGCAATGATATAGCCGAGCAGGGATAAAACAGCGGCCATAACAATAATGAGCAGTCCAAATAAAGCGCCCTTGTTTTTCTTAAGGCGCTTCCAGGTCTCTGCCCTGAATGAAAAGTGTTTGCCTGCCATGCTGTAAATTACTGATTCAGCCGTTTATTTCACGCTTCTTTCTTTCCAGGTATAACGTCCAAAAGTACCCAGCCAGCCTGCAATGACGGTATAAATGATGTGGAAGGGCTGCATCAGGGGAAACAGCCACAATAACTTCTGCTTACTAAAGAATTTTGCCACCGGGTACAGGAAGACCAGTTCAGTAATTGTTTTTGCAGCCAGTAACAATAACCATACTCCAAACATTGAACATTGAACATTGAATATTGGATATTGAATATTATTAAATACAGAAATTACCGGTAGTGTCAGCAGCAGGGCATTTACCAAATACACCAATAGCAATACCCAGAAGATCCTTTTGTCGTCATACTTATTTGCCTTACTTGCCCATCGTATCCGCTGGTTGAAAAATTCCCCAACCGATCTTACCGGTTCGGTCTGCACGATCACCTCTTTTGATCTTAAAAACATCACCCGGTCCGGGTAGCGCCTGTATATCTTATGCATCAGCAGCATATCATCGCCGCTGGCAATGGTATCAATACCGCTAAATCCGCCCACTTCGTCAAAAGCTTTTCTGGTATAGGCCAGGTTGGCGCCGTTGCACATGCTGTGGATCTTTTTATATACCGATGCGCCGGTGATCCCCTGCAGGGTCATAAAATCAAGCGCCTGGAATATTTTGATAAACCTCACCCCGGCCTCTCCGCCAACCGACCGAAAGAGGAGAACTGGCATTGCTATGAATTGGGGTTGATGTTCTTCATAAAATGCTGCGATGGTTTGTAACCAGTTTTGCGGAACAATACAATCGGCATCGGTTGTTACGATGAGTTCGCCGGTTGATCGCTGGATGGCTGCTTCGATGGCTTTCTTTTTATAGGAGTTTATTCCGCTGCCACCAATGATGTCTTTCAGTGTAACAAGCGCCAGGTTTTGTGATCCATACTTCCTGGCTATCGCAGCGGTATTGTCTGTTGAATGATCATCCACTACCAATACCTCATATAGATCTTTTGGATAGGATTGATTGCACACAGAATCCAGGCAGGCGGCAATGTTCCTTTCTTCATTGCGGGCGGGGATGATGATGGTTATCTTGGTTTGAGGCCTGCCTGTCCGGTAGGCAGGTTTGAGGTTTGGGGTTTGTCCTTCGGCTACGTTCAGGATAAGTTTGAAGTTGGGAATAGACAGCCAGCTTTGCCAATAATAAATGATGAGTAAAAAGTACAGGCCAAATAAGATCAATATAATGAGGAGTAATGCCTGTTGCATAGTGGTTTGCCGTATCCCGCCCTCAGCGGAACCTTTAACACAAAAATAATTTTTAATAATTCAAACGAATGATTATCTTTGTTTAGTTGCATAAACAACTATATGTCAAACAACCAATTTAAGAAAGGCGAATTATACAGTTTCATCACGGGCAAGGCAAGCACGGCCATCGGGAGGCGGCTGCAGAAGAATTTCAAGCAGGCCAATATTGAAATAACGATCGAGCAGTGGAGTGTGCTGTATCATTTATGGAAAACGGATGGCATGAGCCAGCAGCAGTTATGCGACGCCACCTTCCGGGACAAGCCCAGCATCACCCGGTTGGTTGATAACCTGGAGAAATTAAAACTGGTAAAACGGAATGCATCCAAAGAAGACCGCCGTAAGAACCTGATCATTTTAACGCCTGTTGGAAAAGAGATGGAAGAGCGTTGCATGGAAGTTGCCAATGTTACCCTGAACGAAGCATTGCAGGGTGTTACCAACGGGCAGATAGAAATAGCGAAGGAAGTGTTGCAGATGGTGTACGAGAACCTGAAATCATAGATCCAAGATACCAGATCCAAGATACAGGATACCGGAGTTTTAAGTTATTATCTGTTATCCTGTATCCCGGATCCTGTATCCAGTATAAATCTTTAAAATAATCTTTATGAGCACATCCACTACATCTACCACTTCGCTCAAAGGCGGCGAATGGCTGATCAAAGAAAGCAATGCATTTGAAACCTACATCCCCGAGGATTTTAACGAGGAGCAGTTGATGGTAAAAGACATGTGTCTTCAGTTCCTGAACACCGAAGTGCTGCCCATCGTTGACCGCATTGACAAACTGGAAGCAGGGTTAATGCCTTCGCTGATGGTGAAAGCCGGCGAGCAGGGGCTGCTGGGGACCTCTGTTCCCGAAGACCTGGGCGGACTGGGAAAAGATTTCATCACTTCTACCCTGGTGAATGAAGGACTGGGGGGCGGCTATTCATTCAGCGTGGCTGTTGCAGCACATACGGGTATCGGTACCTTACCCATTTTATATTTTGGCACCGATGAACAGAAGAAAAAATACATTCCCAAACTGGCCAGCGGCGAATGGAAGGGCGCTTACGGGCTGACCGAACCCAACAGCGGCAGCGATGCCCTGGGCGCAAAAACAACAGCGGTACTTTCTGCCGATGGTAAACATTATATCCTCAACGGGCAAAAATGCTGGATCACCAACGGTGGCTTTGCCGATGTATATACCGTGTTTGCAAAGATCGACGGGGATAAGTTCTCCACCTTCATTGTTGAACGCGGCATGGAAGGGTTTACACAGGGACCCGAAGAACACAAGATGGGCATCAAGGGATCTTCCACGGTACAATTATATTTCCAGGATTGCAAAGTGCCGGTTGAGAACCTGCTGGGAGAGATCGGTAAGGGCCACATCATCGCATTTAATATCCTGAATATCGGCCGCCTTAAATTATGTGCTGCTGCCATCGGCGGAAGCAAGCTGGCATTGAACACATCCGTTGAATACGCAAAAACAAGGGAGCAGTTCAAAACAGCCATTGCCAATTTTGGCGCCATCAAGTACAAGCTTGCTGAAATGGCCGTCCGCATCTTTGCCAGCGAAAGCGCTTTATACCGCACCAGCAAATGGATCGATGACAAGGAAGTTGAACTGGCTACAGCCGGCAAACCTTTTAATGAAGCCTTGCTGGGCGCCGCAGAAGAATATGCCGTAGAGTGTGCCATTTTAAAAGTACATGGCAGCGAAGTGCTGGATTATACGGTGGATGAAGGCGTGCAGATACACGGAGGCAATGGCTTCAGCGATGAATATGCTGCCAGCCGGGCTTACCGCGACAGCCGCATCAACCGCATTTATGAAGGCACCAACGAGATCAACCGGTTACTTACTGTTGATATGATATTGAAGCGTGCCATGAAAGGCAAACTCGACCTGATGGGCCCGGCCATGGCAGTCAGTAAAGAACTGATGAGCATTCCTGAATTTGGTACGGAAGACGATACGCCGTTTGCAAAAGAGCGCAAGACCATTGCCAATATGAAGAAGGCCATCCTGATGGTGGCCGGCGCTGCGGTACAAAAACTGATGATGCAGATCCAGGACGAACAGGAGATACTGATGAATATTGCCGACATGGCCATCGAAACATTTGAAGCAGAAAGCACCCTGCTCCGTATCATCAAGCTGGCTGACAAGGAAGGAGAAGCTGCATCACAGGTGAAGATCGATATGATGCGTTGCTACCTGAATGATGCCGTGGATAAAGTGAACAAGGCCGGTAAGGAAGCCATCAATGCGTTTGCCGGCGGCGATGAGCAACGCATGATGTTGCTGGGCCTGAAACGGTTCACCAAAACAGAACCGTTCAACAGCAAGGATGCCAGGCGAAGGATCGCTGATAAACTGATCGCAGAGAATAAATATCCCTGGTAGGATAGATAAACTGGTTAATCTATATGAACACCTCCGTAATGAGGTGTTTTTTATTTCTCCTGGGCGGAGCCGAAGAATTTACCAGGACAAAGGAAAGATCAAGAAGCATTATTTATAACTCTCTGATTATTGATGTCACTTTTTTGCTTGCCCAAATTCTTCGGCTCCGCTCAGAAGTAACCAAATCCTTCGGCTCCGCTCAGGAGGGCACTCACAATCGATTACAGCCCGATTGTGAGTTGGTTCCCTGATTAAACTTTTGTGCTACTGTGACTTGTACATCAGTAACGCTACTCTTAGGATCAAGCACTTCACAATATTGCTGATTGCTTTATATTCAAGGCATAAGGGCGTTTGATACTTTAGTTTACTGCTTTTAATTTAAGAGTAGAGAGATAGTGCTGAAGCTACAATAGCACAAAAGATGATTAGTGCTGTATGGCAGGAAGGGGCTGAAATCCTTCCTGCCTTGTCCCGATAGCTATCGGGATTGTTTCTCCTGAGCGGAGCAGAAGGATGTATCAAGACAAAAGAAAGATAAAAATCAAGGAGAATTACTTAAATATAACTCTTTGAATATTGTCGTCACTTTTTTGCTTGCCCAAAAAGTAACCAAAAGGGCACTCACAATCGATCACAGCCCGATTGTGAGTTGGTTCCTGATTAAACTTTTGTGCTACTGTGACTTGTACATCAGTAACGCTACTCTTAGGATCAAGCACTTCACAATATTGCTGATTGCTTTATATTCAAAGCATAAAGACGTTTGCTGTTTTAGTTTACTGCTTTTAATTTAAGAGTAGATATATAGTGCTGAAGTTACAGCAGCACAAAAGTTGATTAGTGCTGTATGGCAGGAAGGGGCTGAAATCCTTCCTGCCTTGTCCCGATAGCTATCGGGATTGTTTCTCCTGAGCGGAGCCGAAGGATGTATCAAGACAAAAAGAAAAGAAAGAAACCTAATAGCAATCCATCTCCACTTCCCCCATCTCCATCGGTATCCTTCCCAGCTGCAGCAGCACCGTATTGCAGCGGTGAAGCAGCGGCGCCGGAAGTTCAGCCGTTCGGGCATGATTCCAGAACGTGAGCAGCAGGTTCTGCTGGATGGGCGTAAGCGGCTCGGTGAGTTTTAAGATCAGGTGGTGCAGGGCCGAGATCTCATCATCCCGCAGGTGGTTAAAGGCATTGTGGGCCAGCAGGTCCATGGTAAGGGAGAGAATGGTATTGCTTTGCAGCATGGTTATGGTTTTAACGTGTATAAGCCTGCCTGCCGGTAGGCAAGCTCTGACTATAACGTGAAGAAAACGTAAAGATTATGTTAGGGAATTGTGATGGGCCGGGAATGTGGAAAGGGTGGGGAAAAGAGGAGTTAATTTGACCCTTATTCATCTGGCATAAGTCAGGAAAGGCAATTTTTGACTCATGTTTTTGGAACATAGGTCATTTTTGAGGATTTCTGATGCAAGTACGGGGTTTAAAAAAGCGGATGGCCAGGCCAGGTTTTGTGCAGGTAATATCAGCGTATGGTCTTTCCAAAAGGCATCATCGATATCTCGATGAGCTTAAAATGCTGGCGGGCAAAAGGAATACCGATGATGGTAATGGTTAAAAGCAGGCCAAAGACCACATGCATCAGCGCCGTGTAAAGCCCGCCGCTCAGCAACCATATAATATTAAAGAGTATGGAAAGGCAGCCCGTATTTGCTGAACTGCTTACCACTTCCTTGCCAAAGGGCCACAATACCAGGCCTGCCAGTTTAAAACACTGCAGGCCCCAGGGTATGCCTACTACGGTAATGCACAGCAATATGCCACCGAAAAAATAGCCCAGCGCTGCAAAAAAGCCGCCGAAGATGAGCCAGATGAGGTTGCCGGGGAGGTTCAATTTGGGTTTGTATATTGTCGCATGAAGATACAGTAAAGGGTAGGTTAAAAAAAGAGAGTTACGCAAAAAAGTTCTATATCAAATTGACTCTAATGCGCCAAAAGGATTTTTGTTATCACGGCTAGATATTTTCCGGAATAGTTTTGGAAGACCTTTTTGAAACCATCCAGGCAATTTTCCGTGATGTATTGCAAACCCTATTTCTCCATTCTTAAGAAGCGCCAGTACTTTATGTGTTTGAGCCGAGGTATCAACTATTTTTAATTCGTCAATGTTTTCGAATCTTTTATTGAGTTGGAATAAATTGCCATAATAATTTCTTTCTATTTCATAGGGCGGAACATCATGTCCTCCCTGTATTGCCCGTTCCTTTACACGCAAAGCAGAAAGTTCAGTATTTGTCAATCCAAAAAAAATCAGGTGAATTTTATAACCTGATCTTTTAAATCTTGTAATTGTTCTCCAGTGTTCACTGCTTGGGAAATGTCCTTCGTAAACAAAATCATCTTTTATTGCCAGAGAGGTCTTTACTGATGACTCAAAACGTTCATACAGCCATTCATCAGCAAGGTGTTTCGCTTCCTTAATAGAAAATTTTCTTGTTCTGTATAATTCGAGACGTTTTTGCATAGCCAATTTATCACCATCAAAAATCTGATAATTATCCTGAATGATTTTTGGTAAATGTGTAAAACCCAAGGTGGATTTCCCCGACCCATTTGCACCTGTTATGATATACAGATCAGGCAAGCCTGAATTTTTTTCTTATCTGATCACTCTCTTCCTCGGAGTATTTTTCAATGACTTTAAATTCATTGATTTTCCTGGATAAAACAACTAGGGATATATAACCTTCCGGATGCTCGATATAGCATTGATCTGGAGGCAATTTATCGGAGTTGATCATAAAAGTCAGGCCACTTGATAGTTTTTTTGCACGCAAGTTTTTAATTGCCTGATTTGCGAGCCTTTCGGAACGATTTAGATTCATAGAATTTCAGCGTGGTTAGTAGTAAACTCAAAGTTAATGACATTATTTGATTTTAAAATATTGTGGATCAGTACATTAAGTACATAAAATGCGATTTAATAAAATATTTATACAACAAAGTGTTGTAATTAAGATTAAAGTGTTGTATATTAGTTGAATAATTTAGAGATGAAGTACTTAATTGATATAGCTCCTAAACAGGCCCAAACAATCCAGAAATATCTGGATAATGGAAATTATACCTCCTTATCTCAGTTTGTAAGCACTGCAATTGAGAACCAGCTGTCGCTGGAAGAAAATGACATGGAAGGGATGGTGGCTTATAAGCCGGAAACATTAAACAAGACAATTTCAAATACAGGCGCTGTAATTGTGCCCGGTAGTTTTGAAAAATACAGTTTAAAAAATATTCCGGAGTATAATGAGGTTATTAATGCGCCCGAATTTAAAAATCTTGTATTTGCTTCCCAGAACATTCCTGAAGATCAGGCTTGGATATGGGGGCAGATAAATAAAATATTTCCTGTAAAAGTTGGTGTACGTATACTGCATCAGCTGCTGGCAACCAGGCAGTCAATAGAGCTTAATGAATTTCTTGATATTGTAGCAAAAGAAGCAACCAATATTGCTGAAATGCTAAGAGGGCATGAAACAAAAAACGGCAGAATGAGAGGGGAAAAAACCTCACCTGGCCTGCCATCTGCAGATGAGAAAAGCCAGAGTCGCTATAAATTTCAGTTTATGGTTTACCTGCGTAAAGATGGACTGATGGATGGAGCTATGTCTTTGATGAAATTCTGCAGTGTATATGAAGAAAGAAAAAAACAAATGATAGGTATAACGGAAGCAGGGTTAAAATTTTCTGCTATCAGTAATCCCGTACTGGATGAGAATGATTTTGATTTATCGTTGGGTAAAGAGGAAAGCCTGTTTTACATAAACCATATAAAGGAAAATGTAAAGGGGGAGTATGCAGCTATAAAATGGATGCTAGAAAAAGTAAACACTGAAAAAACTACCCGGGAATTACTAAACACGGAAATAGAAAAAACTTATGGCAAGGTTTGGAGCGCAACCGACGCTATAATAAATACACAGCGGGCAGGTATTACAGCCCGGATGTTTGAACTGGGACTTATTGAGAAGGAAAAGGATGGTATTTATGTAAAATATCGGGTGAGTGAAATTGGGAAAAAGCTTATATCAAAATGAATTCATACACCCGGCTGAGCTAAATAAAATATAAACAAACATTTCAAATTTAATGATTATGGATTATAAAATCTCTCCAGGCACAGCCGGGAATTCAGATATTCCTGAAAGGTATGATGATTTACCAAATCATAATATTGAAGTCTTTCAAAGTGAAAACATTCAAAATATTCTTGATGCTAAAGGAAAAAATCAAAGCTGTGTTGAAATTCATTATGAGATAAAAAAACTTGAGAAAGCAGAAAGACAAAATATAAAATCTTTACTCGGAGAAGAATATTTTGAATTGCTTTTAAAGTCTTTTAATCAGTGTGAATCACAAGATATTGAAGAGCAAGTTGAAAAAGTGAAGCTTGCTCTAAAAAATGAAGACAAATGGTTTTCCTTGCTGATTACAGAAAAGAACACAACAGGCTTAATTGGCGATGAAACTGGCAATGAACGTGGATCAAAGTACCACGCCCTTATGCGACATACTAATAAATCAGAAAAAGATGAAGTATCAGGCGGCACTTTCGGAAAAGGCAGTTCGGTTTACACCTATTGTTCCGGATTATGGCTTTGGTTTGCATATACAATTCTTGAAAAACCGTGGAATGATACAAGGGCTCGTTTTATTGGAAGAGGTATGTTAGCTCCATTTACTGATAGAATTGAAAATAGAAGTTATAATGGCCCTTTGTGGTATTCAAGACCGGAACTTCAGAAAGATTATATTAACAATAATCCTCAACAAGGCTTGCCTTTTGTTAATAAAAATGCTCATGAAGAGGCTGCCAAATTCGGAATGCTAAAACGCGAAGAAACAGATCCAGGAACGACTTATCTAATTCCTGTATTTTGGCCAGAAGGTGTTGATGCTAAAGAAATGAATGCAGAAAAAATTTCCAGAGAATTAAAACGTGAAATTATTAAAAGATGGTTTGTCCCGATTTATAATTCACAACTTAAGTGTTTTATTAAAATTTCGGGTGACACCGATAATAATATCACTTTAACCAAAAAGGAACTAGATGAAATTCCCGAATTAAAATATAAACTTGAAATATTAGAATGGTATAATAATGGCGCTGATAAAGCAGATAAAAGATTTAAAATAGCCCCGATAAAAGTTGAACTGCCATTGTTGATAAAATCTCAACAAAAAAAAATGGAAGAAAAATATGGCAAGAAAATAGGGAATAAAAAGATTTCTGCAACCATGGATTTAGTTGTAAGGGTGTTAAATGAAGATGAAAAAGGGTTTAAGGGGTTTTTAGATGAAGAAGGAATTGGAACTGTTAACAGGGTTGCTTTAACAAGAAATAAGGGTATGATAATTAATCATTACCCATATAATCCAAGAACAAAACAGGACTTTAAAACAATAGCAGGAGAAAGTAATTTTGAAGCAATGCTTTTTGCAGGAAGGATGAGTAATATTAACCAGCCTGAAGAAGTGACAAGCTATTTGGAAATGTTCCTTAGCTATGCTGAAAATCCTGCACATAATGAATTGATTCATAATGATAGAGATTTAAATAGGTGCAATCTAAAACGTTTCGAAAAGCAACCTTTTCCTGCACCAGTTAGTAGGGTAAAAGGAATTTTAGATAATATTTATGCAAAAATCCAAGAATTCTTTCCTAAAGATGACAAGCCTCCTGCAAAAAATGAAATTTGTTCTTTTTGGAGAAAACTTTATAAACTGCCCTCTGTAGGAAATGAAAAGGTAAGTGAACCAAGGTTTAATTATGAAACACTAGAAGAGGGGTTTGATAAAGAAGGAAGATATTCTTGGAGGCTCAAAGTATCTTCATCTAATCCGGAAAAGAAAGTCAAACTTGAGTTTGGACATTATTTAAATTCTCATGAGGGTGCTATTAAAACTGAGGAAGAATTCACAAACTTAGGTGTTCCAGAGTTTAAAGAACTTTTGGTAAGCGAAAATGGAAATCTCGTTTCGGAAGTTGTTCTTGAGTTTGATAAGGAAGAAGACAAAGGTATTCCAAGAGTAATAGAAATAAAGACCTGTCGAATTACAGGAAACAATTTATTTAAAAATATGGATCCAGTCTTAGAGATTACTGACTCTTTAATAAATTAAAATATGGGTACTAAAAAATTTGATATTAAAACATATGAATCTTTTTCAGTGCCAGTAATTGAGTATAAAAAAAAGGTATATGATAAAGAGGGAAATCTTTTACCAATTTCGCCAGGTAAAGCCAATCCTATGGAGCGAGGGTATAATTCTTTTAGTATAGACATTCATGAAATATATCATGATGATGACTCAAAGATATCTATCAGAAAAATGACTGATACTATTTCAATAGAGCTTTATCCTGATTGGACTAATAAGTCTGGTTTTGAATCCAAATTACCTAAACTACTCAATACCGGGGAAAATCCAAATGAAGTGTTAGTATTGGCAATTCGTTTGGTCTGCCCAAAGCTAAATTTTGTTATCGAAAGCAAACGATTATTACTCAATGAAATATTGGAGAAAAGCCCTATAAAGTTTAGCCCATTTAATTTAAACGATGTTGTAGGGAAGATTGAGGTTCAAAGTGAGTTAGTAAGGGCAAAAAGCTCTAATCCAACAAGCGATACGATTGCGTTTTCAAATCTCACTATTTTATCTAGAAACCGGACAATTTCATTTTATGTAGACGAAGTAGATGATATTGGAGGAGCAGCATTGCCTATAACACCAGGAGACACAAAAGACAAGATGTTTGTGATGAAAAACCTAAAAAAGCTTGGAACTGATCCCCCGACACTAATTTATCATAACCAGTTCAAAGACTTTTTTAATAATGGAGATAAATATTTAACTGTTCAAGCAATAATGATACTGGTCGGTCAACCTTATTGTGAACAATTATTAAAATGGTTGGTATTTGGTAAGCCAGATTATGAAAAAAAAGAGCATAAGATTATTATTAAATTTATTGGTGAATTGTGTGATAAAAGGGAAAAAGAGTTAGAGGAAATCACAAAAGAAGCTGATGAGGGAAAAAAAAGTTTAGAATATTTAAAATTGTCTAGTTTAATTTTTGAAAATATCCAAAGTGTGGGTCCAGGGTGGAAAAAGATGCTTTTTAATACTATTCAGAAAGAAAAATTATAAGAAATGCTAAGTATTGAAAAATTATATAGAATTAATAAAAATAATGAAGATTTAATTCAGTTATTGTCTCCAGAAATTACAGCTTCAAACCAAGAGTTATTTTATAAAAAAAGTGGGGACCAAAATAAATTCAATAAAGAGTTAAGAAACAAAGGAATTGATTTAATTAATGGCGAAAAATATCCAGAATTGGAAAACTCTTTAACTAATATTCGACAGGAGATTATTATATTATTAAAAAATAATAGCGACATAAAAAGACCCCGACTTGATTTAGATATGGCCAAGATATTTCATAAAAATTTAAATCTTCCCAAGATGGCTACAATTGATTATGAATTTTGGAAGTATATCACACTTTTCTATTTTATAGAAGTAGTGAAATGGAGATGGGAAAAAGACCCGGAGAAACCCGAAAACTGGAATACTAATGCCAAGGCAATATGTGGAAGATCTTTGGGGTTGACGCTTAATAAAAAAAAATATGATGAGGATAAAACAATTTCCTACACAATTAGAAACCAACGAATTGATTGCTATCGTTATTGGTGGATAGGAAATAAGTTATTTGATAAAACAAAAGGGTATTACTATTTGGATAAAATATCTGAAAAATTTAAAAATGAAGATGCTTCACTTCAGGATTTTTTGAACCATTTAGAGGGGAATAAACTTTTAAGTGAGAATGATCGTGTTTCAAAGATTATGGCTGAATCAATTCTTCTTTCTCACAAAAAATTTAGTGAAACTGAGATGCGCAATTCTTTTAATCGTTACAATGCATTTAGTAATCGTTTATTTATGGAAGCAGAGGAGAAAATGATTAAAAAAGAAATCTGCCTAATTGATGTTTAAATTTATCGAAAGATTTTAGAAATAATTGAAGCAATTTGCTTAGCCAATAAAGGAGGTACCGCATTGCCAACCTGCTTGTACTGTTCAGTTCGTGGCCCACAGAAAAAATAGTTGTCCGGAAATGTCTGAATTCTTGCAGCTTCTCTTACTGTAAAACTTCTGCATTGCAGTGGGTCTGCATAAATATAAGCATGGCCATCTTTTGAAATATGACTGGTTATTGTTTTGCATGGTTCTCCTGGTAGCTGAACCATAAAACGTTTTACAAAGTCGCCTGTTTTTACATTCTTATGGTTTGGTAAAAGTAAAGAAGGGAAATCCTCCAATTTTGGAGAACGGCCTTTAATCTTTCCAAAACAGGAAACAAATAAATATCGCCATAGATCGTTTCTCATATGACCCCTGGCTTCATGATTGGCAACGCCTTTAAGCATCTTATCAAGATACCACTCTGGTCTATAGTTTACAGAAGCATCAAAATCTACATACAGATTCCCTCTGTCTTTACGTGGTATAGAAATATTGTCGATAACCTGCATCATTTTATTCCACACAACCTCATCAATCTGTTTTTTTAATCCTGGAGATCTTAGCGATTCTAAAGCCGCCTTCCATTCCTGTTTTCCGTCTTTTTCTTTTGACAATCCACTGCGAAGGGCTGGCAAACCTGCTAATACATCTTGAACAGAAATTTGTTTTTCGGCCGGAATCAGAATATTGGGCTCTAAAGTAATGTCTTCTCTTATGCCTAATAAAATAACACGGTGTCTTGTCTGAGGGATTCCATATTTTTCTGCTCTGATAATGAAATCTGAAGGACGGAATTCTTCCGTAAAAAAATTCTTTTTATTAGGTCTTTTTACCAGTGAAAATATCTTATATCCATATTTGCTTTTTGGTATCTTATTTTCCCCATGCAGTTTTCTATATGATTCAACAGGATTTCTCAGATCGTTCAACAGCTCCTTGAAAATGGATTCATTTTCTACTTTTGAAGACAGCAGACCTTTCACATTTTCCATTATAAAAACCGCAGGTTGATGCTTTGCAAGAATTCTGTAATATTCCCTAAATAGATAAACTCTTTCATCTTCTTTATTCAATCCTTCCTTTTCCTGTCTTCTTGCCCTGCCTACCAATGAATATGCCTGACAGGGAGGGCCTCCGATTAAAAGAAAATTTCTTTCACCTTTACGCGACTCTCTGATTCGCTTATCAATTTGTTCATGGTCTTTCTGATCTCCCAATGAAAATCTCCATGCTTCATATTTTGCAGCATTGGCTTGTTCCGGGTAAAGTTTATACAGATCTTCAACTTCTTTTATTTCTCCCCGGACAAACTGATAATATTCCGGTGGGAACTGATTGACTGGAAACTGGCGAAGAAAACTTCGCAGTGTTAGTGTTTTATGTGCAAACTCATCTCTTTCAATGGACAAAACAATTTTAAAAAACCGCTCATTCTTATCATTTACAACTGAAGTAAAACCTTCACCAAGGCCACCTGGTCCTGCAAATAAATCTATTATAGGGATTTGTTTACTGCTCATTCAGGGAGCAATATTACTACATGTAAATTGAAGTTCCTGGAGTTTTACCCCAAATAAATGGGAAAATCAACATAACTTTTTAAGAATAGAATATAATGTTCTTTCAAGCCTCTGGGGCTTTAACCTGCATTCCCAAATAACCATCACCTTCCAGTTATCTTTTTTCAAGGTTTTTATGACTTTTTCATCATTAGCCTTATTCCGGTTTATCTTATCCATCCACCATTTGGTTCTTGTCTTCGGCATAACAAAGTACTTACAGTATTTATGCCCATGCCAGAAACAGCCATGCACAAAAATCACCGTTCGGTATTTGGGTAAAACAATATCCGGTTTACCGGGGAGATTTTTAACGTGGAGCCTGTAACGGTATCCGTTTGCATGCAGAAACCTGCGTACCAGCATCTCAGGCTTCGTATCCTTGCTGCGGATCTGCTGCATATTATAGCTACGTTGCCGGGGTGTATGCACATCTGCCATACCATAAATCTACGGATGTTTGCCTTACCGCCTGCCTGCTCAGTTGATCTTTACCGCAGTCATTTTTCTCTCGCCCCGCTTAAAATAAAAACCGGTTACCTTTCCGGTGGCGTCTTTTTCAAAACTGAAAAGGATCGTTATCTCTTTGGCAAAAAATTCTTCGGGAGAAGAGAAATAGATCTTATACACATCCCGGCGGTTTACCGTAAATAACGACTGGCCCCCGTTGCGGCTGATGGTTATGGTATCGCCATTTATTAAATAATCCCCGGTATACGCATCCAGCACAGCGTCCGGAACGGTAACCAGTTTTTTTACCAGGGGCTTATAATAATCTTTCCATCCATATACTTTGGCCACGCTGTTGATCACTTCATTTAAAATACTGCCGTTGTCGCTGTTCACCATCACCACCACGCCATCGCCATTTTTAAAACTGCCTTTATAGGCGCTCAGGAACCCTTCGTCTGCACCATTGTGGCCAAAATATTTATTGTTGCCTTTCGTCTCAATAAAAACGCCCAATGCCGCATTGCTGTCGATATAAGGCGTCAGCCGCAATGCCGTCATTTGCTGATCAAGTACTTTATTTGACCTGCCCTCCAGGGAAAGCTGCGTTTCAATGATGTATTTTGAAAGGTCGGTGGGGTTTGTCCATAAGCCGGCGGCAGCCTGCTCGGGATATAAATGAAACCGGGTATCTACTTCTTTGCCGTCATCGCGGTAACCGGTTGCTAAAAATTTTTGATTGTTTGCAGCGGGTGGCTGGGTGTAGGAACTCATCGTCATACCCAGGGGTTTTAAAACGTTTTGCCACATATACACATCATAAGGCTGCTGCGTAATATCCTGCAGCATCAATTGGGTAATGGTAGTACCGCCACCGGAATATTGATAACGCAGTCCCGGCTCAAATTGTGAGCGTACCGCCCCGGTATTGGCAGGCGCTTTGCCATTGAGCACTTCGGGTAAAGAAGGAATGGTATCGCCATTGGCATAGCCCGGGAAACCATGCACGGTTAGCCCGGCAGTATGACTGAGTAAATTGGCCGTGCTGATCTTTTTCCCTTTTGATAAAGAGTCGTAAGGGAACTTCCAGCTGCGGAGATAATTATTAATGTCGGCGTAAAGGTCAATTTTTTTATCCTGTACCAGTTTTAATACGCCCACGCCATTCAACGATTTGCTGATAGACCCAGCCTGGAAAAGTGTTTGTGTGGTAACCGGTTTTTTTGTTGCGGTATCGGCCAGGCCATAACCACGTGCCCACTCAATCTTATAGTTATGTATCACGGCGATGCTCAGGCCACGTAATTTATAATAGGCCATCCGTTCCTGCAGGGTCCACTCATTCATACTGTCCTGTATCTGCAGCCAGCCGCTTAAATTGGTTTCAACCTGTTTTATTTTCGCTTCAATGTCTTTGGAGTAGGTGGGCTGCTGCGCCTGCGCAAAAAGGGGTATGATAAAAAATACGATCGCTCCGGATTGCTTTAGTAGTTGCCGCATATGGATCTGTTTTTGATTGAACAAAATACAATAAAAGACGGTAGTGTCTCAGTTTAAAATCGAATTCTTCATTAAAATGAGCTGTCAGGTTGAGCTTGTCGAAACCGATTTAATAATCGCCTTCGACAAGCTCAGGCTGACAACAATTTTTAAACTTAGATACTACCTAAAAGACGGGCACAGGTGAACGGCACCGTTATTTTTATAATACCTGACATTAATCAGCAACCAAACCCACCCGGCTCATCAGAATCCGGCGGCTAAGCCACTTTTTTTGTACCATGAAAATCTTCCATCGCATAAGGAGGTTTTTTATCGTCCTCCTCCTGCTGCCTGCCCTGGGTGCGGGCGCACAAAGAACGGCCAGCATCGACCTGGCGTCCATTCGTAACATGCGCCACCAGCTCAACGGGCTTAATGTGAGCGGATTCTACCATTTTAATGAACGCCTCATCGGCGGCATTGAAATGAACCGCTTCTTCCCGGTGAAACGGGTTAAAGGACAAGAGCCGATGGAGATCTCGGCCTGGGACTTTGACCTGAATTTTCACTACCTGCTTCCGGTGAGCAGAACGGTAAAACTTTACCCGCTCAGCGGCATCAGCCATACTTCCGAAAGGGAACTCAACCGGGTTAACGGCGAAAGTATCTACGAACGCTTCTGGTCTTTTAATACGGGCGCCGGGATCGTCTTCCTGCTGGATAGATGGTCGCCGCACGCAGAGTATATGTTTACCTGGGGGCATATCAACCAGCAGTTCTTACTGGTGGGCATCAGTTATGAGATCGAGTGGGGGCACAAGGAGAAGAAGTAAGGGATCATTCTTCCTTCTGAAACCGATACGTCTCCGGAACGGCTCAAAAACAAAAAAGCATCAACCGTCCATTGATGCATATACAATTAATTATTGGGAGGTTATTTAACTTTTGCCGGTTGTTTGGGCAGGCCAACAGCTTTTAATAATGCTTTTGCAGCATTCGCTTTTTTCACAAAAAAGGGATGCTTTTCGTAATTGCCGACCTTGCTGTCAATTACAGCATTGGGTTTTTTACCTTTTGCTTTGCTTTTATTTTTAGCTATTACACCCATGATTCAAATTTACAAATTATTTCCTGTGTATCAAAAAGGCCTCATAATCCCTTCGCTCAGTAGATTGCTCCCAGCTTCCGTTTATTAATCCGGATATATCAAATTCTGAACTGATCTGTTCCAGGTAATTGGTTATACCCATTCTGTAAAGTCTTGTTCTTGAAAGCGTACTGCCCTTAGCGACAACCAGTGAGCCTGGGTATTGGTCAGTAAATCATATACGGTGGCTGCTACAGTTGCCAATACCTTCCGGCTGTCGTTATTATTGGTAACAACAGTATCACTTATTTCTCCTGTTGCTTCATCAAGGTCGCCAAAGGCAAGGTTAAAAACAGCATCGCCGATCTTTGTGTAGCGAATAACTTTTTTTATTTTTCCTTTAGGTCCTTCACTGAAGAATTCATAATCAAGGAACCCGCTATTGGTTTTATATTGATATCTTGGGAGATACATCTTTTATCCGGACTGAATAGTAATTAAGCAGGTGATTTAATCCTTCTCATCCTTCCTCCTGAAGCCGATCCTTGTCCGGTGTGGCTGTGGCGGGTTCAGCAATTTATTGAGATAGCTGAAGACCAGGGCGATCTGCTCATCGTGTTTACCCATTTTCTTTTCTATTTTTTCCAGTTGTAGCAGTATGTCTTTATGGGTCATCAGCAGGGCTCTCATCCGGGTGAATACACGTATATGATCTGGATGTTTACGGCGATAGCGGTTGGGCTGTTCAATACCGAGGAAAGCATGGCTACGCTCTGTTCGGTAAAGGCCATGGGTATGTACCTTGTACCACCCCATCTTGAGGTCGCAATTTGCGACCTCAAGTTTTCATATTCATCTTTTGTAAGCCGGAACATAAAATCTTCTGGAAACCTTTCTTTATTCCTGTTTACCTGCTCATTCAATCTCTTTGTTTCAACTTTATAAAGAATTGACAGATCAAAATCCAGCATTACCTTTTGCCCACGGATAAGATAGATATTATTCATCACCAGCTCATCAGAAATGATGGGGATCTTAGTATTCTTGGTCATATTGTTCCATTTAGAATTGGATGTCACAAATTGTGACATCCAATTCTAAAGTAAAGCCGCCAACAAAATAAATTGAGTTGTTTTTCACACTAAATTCCGGTGATTTTCAGACCCGGGTTCACAAGATGCGGCTCAGGATCTCGTGTTCTTCCATGGAGATGTATCAAAAAAAAGAAAAGAAAAACCACATAGTAACGGCAACTGTTTTTACCAATTATTAACCAGCACTCAACGTATTTTGAGTTATCTTTCCTCCATGAAATTCCTGCTGACAATGATATCTGTTTTGGCTGCCATAAATGGTTTTGCACAGTCCGAAAAACCGTTCATAAAGCTGGTGGAGCCAACCAACGAGCAGAACAACGTAAAGACCTCCCGCCAGTTTGTGGTGGGCAGCACCTGCAAAAGCTGCGGACTGAGCATCAACGACCAGCCGGTAAAAGTTTACCCCACCGGCGCCTTTGCCTATGAGCTGAACCTGAAACCCGGCGATACCGCCTTTAACCTGGTTGCTTTCTTTCCGCCCGACAGGACCACGGTTAAAAGAATAACCTACACCTATACATTGCCGCCCCCACCCGATACGGTCAAAACACTGGAGATCGCCAGCATTGAAACATTTCCCGAAGGAAATTTATTTGTACAGGCGGGAGACCGGATAAAATTCAGGGTGAAGGCACTCACCGGCTGTAAAGTGATGGCTAACCAGCATGTTCAGTTATGGGAAATGCCCAACAATAAAATGCCCGGCATATACCAGGGCGAGTACCTGGTAAAAGAAACAGACAGTTTCCTGGTTTCAAAAATTCCGGTCAGCATTACCGATTCAACCGGCAAAACAGTTACAAAAGAAACAAAGACCTGGGTGAGCATGTTTGGCCCGATGGCGCCGGATGTTGCAGTCACCAAAGGACGACTTGCTTATTTATTATTCGGACTGGGTGATGACCGGCTGGGCGGCGCCAAGATCGGTTACCTCGATTCGAACGTGCTGCTGAAGATCGTGGGTAAGGTTGGAACCAAATACAAAGTACGCCTGTCGAAATACCGTACCGCTTTTATTGATGAGGATGCGGTTGAGTTCCTGCCCAAGGGAAGTTTTACGCCCGAATCACTTACCGGCAGGTGGACCGTGTACGGCGACAGCAGTTTTGATTATGTGCAACTGGGCCTGTCTGCACGGTTGCCTTACCAGAGTTTTCAACTCGTTGATCCCTCGAAGATCGTGGTGGATGTTTTTGGCGCCACCAATAATACCAACTGGATAACGCAACTGGAGAATACAAAAGAGATAAAGAATGTTTCGTACGAACAGATCGAAGACGAGATCTTCCGCATTACCATTGAACTGAAACATGCACAGCACTGGGGGCACAGCATTTATTACCGGGGCAATATCCTGGTGATAAAGATAAAACGGCAGCCAACCGGTTTGGCACTGAATGATCTGACCATTGCCGTGGATGCCGGGCATGGCGGAACCAACAGCGGTGCAGGCGGCCCAACAGGCTCTTCAGAAAAAATGCTCACGCTGGCCGTTGCATTGAAACTGCAGAAAACACTGGAAGCGGCGGGCGCTAAAGTGATCATGACAAGAACGACAGAGAAATTTGTTGACAACAAAGAACGCATTTTATTTTACCGCGACAGCATGCCCGACCTGCTCATCAGCATTCACCTGAATTCTGCTGCCGATCCCATCCGGGTTACGGGCACCAGCACGTTCTACCGCTACGCCGGATTCCGCAGCCTGAGCAATTTCATCTACAAACGCATGCTGGAACTTGAGCTGAAAGAACACGGCAATAACAGCAGTTTCAATTTCATGCTCAACAGTCCTACCGAGTATCCCAATGCACTGGTGGAAACGCTCTTCATCAGCAATCCCGAAGATGAGATGAAGATCCTGGATGAAAGATTCCAGCAGCAGATAGCGGATAAGATACTCCTTGGGGTAAAGGATTTCCTGGAGAACTGCAAAAAAGATAAGTGAGGAATGAGTCAGAGACTCGGGACCATTGCATCCCGGTCAGAGACCGGGACGAGTGAATCCTGGATGAAAGATTCCAGCAGCAGATAGCTGATAAGATACTGTTGGGGGTCAAAGACTTTTTAGAGAACTGCAAAAAAGATAAGTGAGGATTGAGTCGTAGACTCGGAACCATGGCATCCCGGTCAGAGACCGGGACGAGTGAGTCGGGTTCAACGTTCAACTATCAATGCTCAATGAAAAAGCATTCTGCTGATGTTAGCTTACTTCCCACTTGAAAATTGAATATTGAGCATTGATTATTGAATATTGTCTTTTGAAGTGAATCTTTTACGTATTAATGCTCAATACCTGCCCGTCTGGCAGTCGGGTTCAATGCTTAACCATCAATGTTCAATTAAAATCCAGGCACTATTAACGGAAGTAATAACCAGCTGAACAATGTAATGAGTATAACACAAATGATATTCAGCACAAACCCGGTCTTAAGCATCTGGTTCAGTTTGATATGACCGCTGGCAAATACGATGGCATTGGGTGGCGTACCCATGGGCATCATGCTGGCACAGCTGGCTCCCAGTGTCATGGGTATACCCAGCAGCAGCGGATTGATCTGTAATGCATCCGCCACGGCAGAAATTACAGGCGCCATCACAATCACCTGGGCAATATTGCTCATCACTTCACTCAAGAAAACGGAGATAAGGGTCACCACAAAGATCAGCACCAGTATATTGTCTGTGGCAAAGCCGGCAATGTATTGCCCGAGGCTTTGCATCAGCTTCGCATCTTCCAGGGATTTGGCCAGGGCAATGCCGCCGCCAAACAATAGCAGGATGCCCCAGGCCATGTTCCGGGTATCACTCCATTCCAGCAGGCGTTCATCCGGATCTTCTTTGGTTCTGCCGCTTGGCACCATGAACAGGCTGATGGCACCGGTCATGGCAATGATGCTGTCATCTAACTGGAATAATTTCTGCGAAGCATTGATGAGGTCCTTGCTGATCCATAAAAATGCCGTGCTGCAAAAAACGATCAGCACCCTTTTTTCCTGGCGGGAAAACTTACCCATTTCTTTCAGCTCGGCATGTATGAAATTCCTGCCTTCCAGGCTGTGGGCAAGATGATTGGGATACAGCCATTTCACCATAACGAGGTAAAGCACCAGTAATAAAATGACCGCCAGGGGCATGCACAGCATCATCCAGTTGGCAAAGTCGATCCCGTGTTTGTAGTGTTCATTCAGGTGCCGTATATAGGCCACGTTGGGCGGCGTACCAATGATGGTGGCTATGCCGCCGAAATTGCTGGCATAGGCAAGCGACAGCATCAGCGTGAGTGAAAAGTTTTTGATATTGGCATTGGGGTCGGCATGTTTGCTGATGACATGAATGACCGATGCCCCGATGGGATACATCATCATGGTGGTGGCGGTATTGCTCAGCCACATGCTTAAAAAACCTGTTGCCAGGATAAAGCCAAGTATGATATTATTGCCGTTCGTTCCGGTGAATTTTATGATGCTGAGGGCGATGCGTTTGTGCAGGTTCCATTTCTCGATGGCCATACCCAGGAAGAAGCCGCCCATAAAAAGGTAGATGATGGAATCGGAATAGGATCTGGACGTCTCTTTAATGGAATTGATACTGAGCAGGGGGTATAAGACCAGGGGCAGCAGGGCCACCACCGCCAGCGGCATGGCATCCAGCACCCACCAGCTTATCATCAGTACGGCAATGGACAATACCAGCTTTGCCTTAAGGTCGAGGCCCAGCGGGTTTACAAAAAAGAAGAACAGGCAGAGTAACAGACCCGTGACCAGGGCTGCTTCCTTTTTATATTTTCTGAAAAATTCCTTCATGCGGTTAGTAATGCTTTGCCAATTTATAACAGTTTCATCAATATATGTAAGGCATCGGTGGTCATTTTAAATGACCGGTCTTGTTTAACCAGCCTGCGTGTTTTCCCGCCCGCCAGTAAAAATTTGAAATGCAGCAGGGCCGGGTTAATTTTATGGCTCAATAAAATCAAATGTATGGGCAACTTAGTAAAAGAATTCAACGACTACCGCACCAAAATGAACGAGGTCATCTTAAGCAAGGAAAACCTGGTGATAAAGCGGTTGTGGAACCTGGATACAAACACCTATGCCGCCGGGGCGCTGGATGTAAAGACAAAGGAACTGCTGGGCCTGGTGGCCAGTATGGTGCTGCGCTGCGATGACTGCATAAAGTACCATTTGGGAAAATCGCATGAGCTGGGGGTTAGCACCGGAGAAATGTACGAAGTTTTTGCCGTGGCGAATATTGTGGGGGGAACGATCGTGATCCCGCATACGAGGCGGGCAGCGGAATACTGGGAGGAACTTTTGAATAATGAACAAGGAACAAGGAATGCCGAATGATGAAGTCGTATTTTTATCAGCATATCGTTCCTTGTTCAATATTCCTTGTTCCTTGTTCGATATTCCTTGTGCAAAGAGGGATTGAATACTGAACAAAGAATGGGGAATGATGAAGTGAAAACGGTTGTTTTTCCCTTTCTCATATTCTTGAAATTGCCGAATTTGGAGCGATAGCAGATATTTATTACTATAGTTGTTGTTATGGAAAGGAAATTTGACCTTGATGAACGCCTTATCAACTTTGCAGGCATGATCATTGATATTTCTGAAGTACTTCCTAAAAGCCTGGCGGGTAACCATATCGCTGGCCAATTGGTAAGAAGCGGGACAGCCCCGGCTTTAAATTATGGAGAGGCCCGGAGTGCGGAATCAAGAAGCGATTTTATTCATAAAATGAAAATAGCAGCTAAGGAATTAAGGGAAACATATAATTGCCTCCGGATAATCAGGAAGCGGAAATGGTATGCAGAAGAGAAGCTGGTGCCTGTCCTGGACGAAAACAACCAGCTAATATCCATTTTTGTAAAAAGTATAGAAACTGCCAAAGGGAATAATGTAGCCAAAAAGGATGATACCGCCGGATAACTTCCTTGTTCAATATTCCTTGTTCCCTGTTCGATATTTTTACCCTTGTTCCTTGTTCGATATTTCTTAACTTTAGGCCTCAATAGCAAGACCTATGAGTGATACAGCAACAACAGCCGCCCCGCTTACTTCAAAAGACTTTGTAACCGACCAGGAGGTACGCTGGTGCCCTGGTTGCGGAGATTATTCCATTTTGGCACAAGTGCAGAAAGTGATGCCAACGCTGGGTATTCCAAGAGAGAACATTGTGATCGTTTCCGGTATTGGCTGCAGCAGCCGCTTTCCCTATTATATGAATACCTATGGCATGCACAGCATCCATGGCAGGGCAACAGCGGTAGCCAGCGGATTAAAGGCGGCAAGACCCGAACTGAGTGTATGGATCGTTACCGGGGATGGGGACGGACTGAGCATTGGCGGCAACCATACCATTCACCTGCTGCGCAGGAATTTTGATGTGAATGTGCTGCTGTTCAACAACCAGATCTATGGTCTGACGAAGGGACAATACTCTCCAACTTCGGAGGAGCATAAAATAACCAAATCAACCCCGTTCGGAAGTATCGATCACCCTTTCAATCCACTGGCTTTGGCCATGGGCGCCGATGCAAGTTTCATTGCCCGTACCATGGACAGGGATCCGAAACACCTGCAGGCCATGCTGATCCGTTCACAGGAACACCGGGGCGCTTCTTTTCTGGAGATATACCAGAACTGCAACATCTTCAACGATGGCGCTTTTGAGATCTTTACCGAGAAAAAGACCAAGCCGGATGAAGTACTGTTCCTGGAACAGGGCAAACCATTGATATTCGGCGCCACCCAAAACAAGGGGATCAAATTAGACGGGTTTAAACCCGTGATCGTTGACCTGGCTGCAGGCGCAAGTACCGACGACCTTTGGGTGCATGATGAAAAAGATTTTTATAAGGCACAGATACTGATCCGCATGTTTGATGACCCGAGACTGGAAGGACACCTGCCAAGACCATTCGGGGTGTTCTATGAAACCGAAAGGGCCTGCTACGAAGACAGCATGACCATGCAGATAGATGAAGTGATCGCCAAAAGAGGAAAGGGAGACCTGGATAAATTATTAAGAGGCAGTGAGACCTGGGTGATCAATTAGTCCCCATACCCTAAAGGGGGAACCATGCGAAGATTATGTTTTATTAATATCAAAAGAGCCATCAATTTCTGATGGCTCTTTTGTATAAAAATATTTCGATTCGATCTTTGCTTAGTTCTTCTACATAATCAGTCCCCCCTTTAGGGGATAGGGGCGGGCGGAGGGGGTTACAACATATTTTTTTTCAGCAAATACTCTGCGATCTGCACCGCATTGGTGGCAGCGCCCTTTCGGAGGTTATCACTCACGATCCAGCAATTGAGTGTTTTGGGTTGTGTTTCATCCCTTCTTATCCGGCCCACAAACGTGTCGTCCTTGTCAAATGCAGTCAGGGGCATGGGGTAAATGAAATTGGCCACATCATCCTTTACCACAACACCGGGCGCTTTTGAAAGGATATCCCTCACTTCATCCAGGTCAAAATCATTCTCAAATTCTATGTTCACGCTTTCGCTGTGCCCGCCCATGGTAGGAATGCGTACGCAGGTGGCGGTAACCCGGATGCTGTCATCCCCAATGATCTTTTTCGTCTCATTTACCATCTTCATTTCTTCCTTGGTGTAACCATTGTCCAGGAACACATCAATATGCGGTATCGCATTCAGGTCGATGGGGTATTTATAGGCCATTTCACCTTCAATGCCTTTGCGTTCATTCATCAGCTGTGTTACCGCTTTTACACCGGTACCCGTTACACTCTGGTACGTGCTTACCACCACCCTCTTTATTTTATATTTTTCATGAAGCGGTTTAAGCACCACCACCATCTGTATGGTAGAGCAGTTCGGGTTGGCTATGATCTTGTCTTCATTGGTCAGCACAGCAGCATTTACTTCCGGTACCACCAGTTTCCTGGACGGGTCCATGCGCCAGGCGCTGGAATTATCGATCACGGTAATTCCGGCTGCAGCAAATTTTGGTGCCAGTTCCAGGGAAGTGCTTCCGCCGGCAGAAAAAATGGCCACATTGGGTTTGGCTGCAATGGCATCATCGGCGCTCACGATCTTATATTGTTTATTCTTAAAGGTCACTTCTTTACCGATGCTCTTTTCAGAAGCAACAGGGATCAGCTCATCAACGGGGAAATTCCTTTCGGCCAGCACCTGAAGCATTTTAGTTCCTACCAGGCCGGTGGCGCCAACAACAGCAACTTTCATTTTTTACACAGATTTTATTGGTTAAAAAACATTGCAGGGCTTTCTGCAATGGGGTAATATTGAAGCAGCGAAATTACCAACTTAATGCAGCCCATCCAAACCGGTCCGCATATCCTTTGAAAGACCTGTATTCAGCAACCCTTATTTGATCCGGATGTTTTATATGGTTAATATGAGTAAACCGGTTTTGATCTTATTCTTTGCAGCACTGCTCACCGGCAGCAGTACCGGGCAGGTTGCCAACCGCTACGACATCGTGATAGATGAATTAATGGCCGATCCCGCTCCTGTTACCGGTTTACCCAATAACGAATGGATCGAATTGCGCAATACTTCTTTATCAGCCATTAATTTATCCGGCTGGAGGATCGGGGATGCAGGCGGTCAAAGCGGGCCGATGCCTTCTTATAATTTAATGCCTGATAGTTTTGTCATTGTCTGCACGGCAGGTGCTGTTGCTGCCATGAGTGCATACGGGCCGGTCATTTCTGTCAGCGGCTTCCCCTCACTGGATAATACCGGCGACCTGATCTATTTACGCAGTGTGCAGAACCTGGTCATCCATTCGGTCAGTTATACCGATGGATGGTACCGCAATGAACTCAAAAAAGACGGTGGCTGGACGCTGGAAATGATCGACAGCAAAAATCCCTGCAGCGGCTTTGGCAACTGGAAAGCAAGCGTTGATATAAAAGGTGGAACGCCCGGGAAAAAGAATTCAGTGGATGGAGTCAATAAAGATATAACAGCGCCCCGGCTGTTGCGGGCCTTTACAACAGACAGTATGAATATTGTATTGGTATTTGATGAACCCCTGGACAGTTTAAAGGCTGCAACAACCGCTAATTACCATATCAGTGATGGTATTGGCACACCTCAATCAGCAATTACAATTGCGCCGGTTTTTGATAAAGTGAATTTGCGGTTAAATGCGCCACTCAGCCGTAATAAAATATATACGGTTACTGTATCGGCTGTTCCTGATTGCATGAATAATATCATCGGGGCGGAGAATACAGCAAGGGTTGGGTTAAATGAGATGGCCGGCAGCCTGGATGTTGTTATCAATGAGGTACTTTTCAACCCGGCAGCTGGCGGGACAGATTATGTGGAGGTATACAACCGCAGCAACAGGATCATTGATCTTAAACAGCTATACATTGCCAATCGCAGCAGTGCAGGCGTTATAAGCAATATCAAACAGCTGAGTACTGATAATTATTTACTTTTCCCGCAGGATTTTATGGTGCTGACCGAAGACCCGGAGATCGTGAAGAGAGATTTCATCACATTTAATATGAATGCATTCGCAACCATTCCTTCCATGCCTTCTTATAATGATGATAACGGAGATGTGATCATCCTGAATGCACAGGGAGCTATTGTAGATGAGCTGAGCTATGATGAAAAATGGCATTTCAAACTTATGGATAACCGGGAAGGAGTTGCATTGGAGCGGATAGATCATAATGCAGCCACCCAAAACCCGGATAACTGGCATTCGGCTGCAACCAGCGTGGGATATGGCACACCCACCTATAAGAATTCACAATACCGTATTGACCTGCAGGTGCAGGGAGAAATAACCGTAACGCCGGAGATCATTTCACCGGATAACGACGGCATGGACGATTTTGCAACGATTGATTACCTGTTTCCATCAGCAGGATATGTTGCCAATATTACCATATTTGATGCGGCTGGCAGGATGGTGCGACCCCTTCAACGAAATGCCTTGTGCGGCATAAAGGGAAATTATCGTTGGGATGGATTGGGTGAAAAGAACCAGCGGCTTCCCACCGGTATTTATGTCATTTACACAGAAATATTTAACCTCGAGGGAAAGAAAAATCATTTTAAAAACATTATTGTGGTGGCAAGAAAAAACAACTGACCCGTCCCGGTCTCTGACCGGGATGCTATGGTTCCAAGTCTCCGACTTGCCTAATATACATAACTAAAAAAAGAAAATATGTCCGGCGACCGATACCCGATCACCGATCAAAATGCCTGCTATTTTTTAACAATGACCGTTGTCAGTTGGGTGGATGTTTTTATCCGCCCCGTTTATAAACAGATCATAGCTGATTCGTTGAATTTCTGCGTGGAAAATAAAGGACTTACCATTTTCGCCTGGTGTTTAATGACCAACCACCTTCACCTTATAGCAGAAGCAAAAGAAGGAGCAAAGCTTTCACATATCGCCCGTGACTTTAAGAAATTCACTGCCCGTTCATTATTGAGGGCAATTGAATCTGAGCCGGAAAGCCGCCGTGACTGGATGCTTTATCGTTTTGAATTTGCCGGAAAGTACCTGAGAACGGTGGAGAAGTACCATTTCTGGCAGGATGGGAATCACGCTGTTTACCTTGACCCACACAAACCGGAGATGATGCGGCAGCGGCTGAATTATGTGCATGAAAATCCGGTGAGGGCAGGAATTGTTGAAGAAGCAAAAGACTATCTTTATAGTTCAGCAAGGGATTATTGCGGAAAAAAGGGATTGGTAAGAATTGAATTATTGTGAGACAGAGTCTCATTACCATGGCATCCCGGTCAGAGACCGGGACGAGAGAAGAGACCGGGACGAGAGAGAAGACCGGGACGGGTGCTAAATAATTTCATCATCTATAAAAACAGAAACATGAACATCCGGTTCTTGCCAGCCATGCTCATTGCCGCAATGGTAATTTCATCATGCAATAACAAATCAGATATGCCCTCTAAAACAGCCTACAAATGGCCCGACAGTATTAAAGCACCGGTAGCAGAAAAAAAGCCAAAAGAATTGACCGCACACGGGGATACCCGTATTGACAATTATTACTGGATGAATGATTTTTTTAAAAAGGGCCCCGACAGCACGAAGGCTGTAGAATACCTGGAAGCGGAGAATAAGTATTACGATACCATGATGGCCGGCACAAAAGCCTTCCAGGAAAAACTGTATGCAGAAATGAAGGCAAGGATAAAGGAAAAGGATGAAAGTGTTCCGGTGTTCAAGAACGGCTATTATTATTACAACCGCGTGGAAGAAGGGAAGGATTATTTTGTGTACTGCCGCAAGAAGGGCACCCTGGATGCACAAGAAGAAGTGCTGCTGGATGTAAATAAAATGGCGGAAGGGCATAATTACTTCTCCGCAACAGGATTTGATGTAAGCACAGACAATAAGTTACTGGCTTATGGCATTGATATGTTATCAAGACGCCAGTACACGATCTATATAAAGAACCTGGAAACAGGAGAGGTTTATAAGGATGCCGTTTCAAATACAGAAGGAGACCCGGTGTGGGCCAATGATAACCAGACCTTCTTTTATACATCAAAAAACCCGGTAACCTTGTTATCTGAAAAGATCAAACGGCATAAACTGGGGGCTGATGCAGCAACAGACAAGATTGTTTATGAAGAGAAGGACCAGACCAATTATATCAGCGTGGGAAAGACCAAGTCGGATAAGTTTATTATCATCAGTTCAGGGGGAACCCTTTCGTCTGAAAGCAGGTTCATTGATGCAAACAGACCCGATGATGCGTTTAGAGTTTTTCAATCGAGAATGAAAGAAGTGCTGTATGGTGTGGACCATGCCGACGGTAAGTTCTTCATCCGCACCAACCTCAATGCAAAGAACTTCAAAGTGGTTACCTGCACCGAAGACAAGACCGACAGCAGCAACTGGAAAGAGATGATCGCACATGATAAGGATGTGCTGATACAGGGAATTGACCTGTTCAAAAACTACCTCGCCGTGTCGGAGCGGAAAAATGGCCTGACCCAGGTACATATCATTAACCTGCAGAGCAATGCCGGTCATTACCTGGCATTTGATGAGCCCGTTTACCTGGCAAACCTGATGAATACGCCCGACTTTAATTCAGAAGTAGTGCGGTTCAATTATACATCCCTTACAACACCCGGCACCGTGTATGATTATAATATGGGTACCAAAGAAAAGAAGCTGATGAAGCAGCAGGAAGTGGTAGGCGGGTACGATAAAACAGCATATGAAACGGAAAGGCTGTTTGCCACAGCAAAGGATGGCACAAAGATCCCCATTTCGATCGTGTACAAAAAAGGATTTAAGAAGGACGGAACTGCGCCGCTGATGCTGTATGGCTACGGTTCATATGGAGCAAGTATGGAAGCAACATTCAGCAGTGTACGGTTAAGCCTGCTGAACAGGGGTTTTGCGTATGCCATTGCCCACATCCGCGGGGGGCAGGAAATGGGTCGTTACTGGTACGAGGATGGCAAAATGATGAAGAAGATAAACACGTTCACCGATTTTATTGATTGTGCGGAATTTTTGCTGGCCGGTAAGTACACGTCAAAAGAACACCTGTACACAAGCGGCGGCAGTGCCGGTGGATTGCTGATGGGTGCTGTTGTAAACATGCGCCCCGATCTCTGGCACGGCGTGATCGCTGCCGTACCATTTGTAGACGTGGTTACTACAATGAGTGATCCGTCCATTCCGCTTACCACCAATGAATACGATGAATGGGGGAACCCGGCCAATAAAGAAAATTACATGTATATGCGATCGTACTCACCGTATGATAATGTTGAAAAGAAGGCATACCCGAATATGCTGGTAACAACCGGTCTGCACGACAGCCAGGTACAATATTTTGAACCGGCAAAATGGGTTGCCAAACTCCGGGAGATGAAAACAGATAATAATAAACTGTTGCTGTATACCAATATGGAAGCTGGGCATGGCGGTGCATCCGGAAGGTTCAAAGCATTAAAAGACAGGGCAAGGGAATACGCGTTCTTGTTTGCGCTGGAAGGAATTACGGAATAAAGACACCGGCCAGATAAAAAGCCGAAGCCATTCATGGCTTCGGCTTTTTATCTAAAATATCATTAAGTTCAAACCAGGTCAATATCAAAATTCACCAGTTGCACAAATTCAGCAAGGCGTTCGTCAATATCGGCTTTGCTGATCTCCTTCAGTCTTTCCGGCCCGAATTTCTCCACGCAGAAACTGGCCATGGCGCTGCCGATGATGATGGCTGTTTTCATGTTCTCAAAACTGATGTCCTTTGTTTTAGCAAGATGGCCGATAAAGCCCCCGGCAAACGTATCGCCGGCACCGGTGGGGTCAAACACTTCTTCAAGGGGAAGGGCGGGTGCGAAGAACACATGATCTCCATGAAAAAGCAATGCACCGTGTTCCCCTTTCTTGATGATCAGGAACTGGGGTCCCATTTTTATTATTTCACGGGCGGCTTTCACCAAAGAAAGTTCCCCGCTCAATTGTCTTGCTTCTGCATCATTTACCAGCAGCACATCCACTTTCTTCAATACTTCTTTCAGGTCATCCATAGCGGTATCCATCCAGAAATTCATGGTGTCCATTACAATCAGCCTCGGACGGGTCTTCAACTGGTTGATCACACTCAGCTGCAGTTTCGGCATCAGGTTACCCAGCATTAAAAACTCGGCACCCTGGTAAGAGGCGGGGACAATGGGATTAAAATCTGCCAGTACATTCAGGTCGGTCACCAATGTATCCCGGCTGTTCATATCCATGTGGTATTTGCCGCTCCAGAAAAATGATTTTTTATCTTTTACGATCTCCACGCCATCGAGTGATACGCCTCTCCGCTTCAATTCATCCATTTCCTCTTTTGGAAAATCGTATCCCACAATGGATATCTGCTGCACAGGCGTTACAAAATTACCTGCTGCATACGCTACATACGTGGCTGAGCCGCCCACGATCTTATCTGTTTTTCCAAACGGGGTCTCAATGGCGTCAAAAGCCATGGTGCCAACGCAAATAACTGACATAAACTGGTTTTAGTATGATTCAATCAAAGCAGCCTGGGCGGCCACGGCGGCAAAAGTAACTGATTAAAATGATTTTAGTAAGTTGTGCCGGTAATTAAAAATAACCTGCATTGTTAATCAAGATACATCCGCAAGATCCGCAGCCAAGACTGGTAAAACAGGTGGCAGAATGCCTGAAAGACGGGGGCGTAATCATTTATCCCACCGATACCATTTACGGGCTGGGATGTGACATCAACCAGCACAAGGCCGTGGAGCGCATCTGTAAAATAAAGCATGTAGACCCGCAGAAGGCACAGCTGTCTTT
Organism: Chitinophagaceae bacterium; assembly: GCA_016710165.1. Classification (NCBI taxonomy): domain Bacteria; kingdom Pseudomonadati; phylum Bacteroidota; class Chitinophagia; order Chitinophagales; family Chitinophagaceae; species Chitinophagaceae bacterium. The sequence goes on from JADJLJ010000004.1 coordinate 231,579, forward strand.
CATCTGCCGCGACCTCAGTCACCTGAGTGATTATACAAAGAGTATTGATACCCCCCTGTACCGGATGCTGAAAAGTTACCTGCCCGGGCCCTATACTTTTATCCTGCCGGCCAGTAAGCAGGTGCCAAAGATCCTGCAGAGCAAAAAATCAACGATCGGGTTGAGGGTGCCGGACAATAATATCTGCCGTCACATATTGGATGAACTTGGCCACCCGATACTCAGCGCATCCCTGCCGGGAGAAATGGTGGAAGAATACACCGATCCGGAAGTGATCAATGAAAAATTCGGCGATGCCGTTGATTTTATTATCGATGGGGCATCGGCGGCATGATCCCTTCAACCATTGTTGATTGCACAGGAACGGAGTGGATAATAACCCGGCAGGGGGCAGGAGAGTGGGCTGCATAAAAAGATCCCGTCCCGCCATCGGCGGAACGGGACGGTCCCAAAACTGCAGAGGTAATACTGCTTTAGATCCGGTGCCTGCGGTTGTGTTTTTTACGGTAAATAGACCGGCTGGCCATTCTCTTATCCTTGCGGATATCCCTTCTTTCCCTGGGGGTTACCACTCCGTCTCTGCGGGCCATCTTTATATCCCGGCGGATGTTCCTTTGCTGCAGGGCAAGGCTCCTGGTTTCAGCACGGGTAAGCTCACCGCTTCGTATTCCTTCCCCGATACGGTGGCGGTGCATTCTGCGGCCAGGCTGTGCCTCAGCAATATTGATCCCGAGCACAAGTACCAGTACGGATGTTACCAATAATCTTAATTTCATGGCTGATGATTTTAAAATAAAAAAATTAATACAGCTACATAGACCCGCAGAAAGAAAGGAAGTTTAACCCCGGAGATTAAAAAAGCAAGGCGGTGGATGGAAGAATATCAAAACTCCTGCGGTGATAACTGCACAAGCCATGCGCTTCAATGGCTTGCCGGTGGGCAGGAGTGCCATAGCCTTTATTGGTATCCCAGCCATATTGCGGAAATTCATGGTGTATCTTTTGCATGAATTCATCCCGGTGCGTTTTGGCCAGAATGCTGGCAGCAGCAATGGAAGCATAAATACCATCGCCCTTAATGATACATTGGTGGGCTGTTTTTTTATAGGGCCTGAAACGGTTCCCGTCGATCAATAAAAACTCCGGCGTGGTGGCCAATGCATGTATGGCCTGGTGCATGGCCCTGAAACTTGCCTGCAGGATATTGATCTTATCGATCGTTATATTATCCACCGCTGCAACAGCGTATGCAACGCTTTCTTTTTCAAGGACGGGCCTTAACAGGTCCCGTTGCTTTTCAGTAAGCTGTTTACTGTCGTTCAGCAGCGGGTGATGAAAATCCTTTGGCAGTATGACGGCGGCTGCAAATACCGGCCCGGCATAACAGCCACGACCGGCCTCATCTACACCGGCTTCAACCAGGTCGCTATGTAAAAAAGAAGATAACATGGATGACTGGGAAATTAGCTAAGAGGATAAAAGAGCAAAAGAGAAACATATGGCATTTCTCACTATTCTTCTTTCAAACTCTTAGCCCAAATATCCGCTAAAAGAATAAAAAAACAAATCTATGTGTAATAACAGCTTTTGCTGCTGTAAATTTGCGGCTCAATGGATAATTCAGATCAGCAACGTTCCCAACGGCAGATAGCCACCTGGCTGATGATCGGGGTGGGGATGATCATCCTACAGGGCTGACTGGGCGGCATCACCCGGTTAACGGAATCGGGCCTTTCCATCACCGAATGGAAACCCATCACCGGAACCCTGCCCCCATTGAACGATATAGCCTGGCAGGCCGAGTTTGATAAATACAAAGTGACCGACCAGTTCAAATACGTTCACCAGGATTTTACGTTGAAAGAATTCAAATTCATTTTCTTCTGGGAGTGGTTTCACCGCACCTGGGCCCGCTTGATGGGGCTCGTGTTCCTGATAGGGTTCATCTATTTCCTGGCAAAGAAAAAATTCAGCAAGGGAATGATAAAGCCCATGATCATTCTTTTTATACTCGGCGGGGTACAGGGGTTCATCGGCTGGATAATGGTTAAAAGCGGACTGGTGCCGGAAAAATATTTTGTGGGCCATATTGAACTGACCACCCACTTCATTGCTGCGCTCGGCCTGTTGTGTTATACACTGTGGTTCGCATTAAGCCTGGTGGTAAAGGATGAACAGAAGATCATCAGCCCTTCACTCAAAAACTTTTTATTGCTGATACTGGTTGTGTTGTTTGTTCAACTGGTCTATGGAGGTTTCATGGCCGGATTACGGGCAGCCATCAGTGCACCTACCTGGCCGGATATCAACGGGTATTTTCTGCCGCCGTCATATGACGAGTTGACTCCGTTTACAAAAAACCTGGTTGCCAACCCCATCACCATTCATTTCATTCACCGGGGGGCGGCCTACCTGCTTGCCATATTGGTTGCGGTATGGTGGTATAAGACAAGACCGGTAAACAGTAGCCGGTTATTCTCAAAACTCCGGCTTTCATTATTGCTGTTGATCCTGCTGCAGGTATTGCTGGGCATCTTAACGGTATTGAATGCAACATACCCCGACAGGTTAGTGCTGCTGGGCGTTTCGCACCAGGCCGTTGCCATGATCTTGCTGATGGTCCTTGTTTCTTTACTTTTTATTGTCCGGAAAAGACAATAAGAATCAGTTTCTTCCTGTTTATTTTAATAGTAATTTTAGAAAACGCTGATCCTGATGAAACAGGCCCTTCGAAATATTTACTATTCTTTTCCTGTTCAGCTCTTCATCCTTCACTTCCGTAAAGTGCAGGTGTTGCTGCTTTTCTGGTATTTTCTGGGCAGCACCTTCAACAGCGGCTTCATGAAAACCTATGGTGCAGACGGGTTGTTCTTTTCACCGGAGTACCTGGGCAATGTGAATATCTGGAGCGGGGCCATTGTGGGCGTGGCATTGGGCGTGTTCATCATGAGCTGGAACATCACCACATTCATATTGCACAGCAAACGCTGCCGGTTCCTGGCAACCACCACCCAGCCTTTTTTAAAATACTGTACCAACAACGCCGTGCTGCCGCTGTTGTTCATCGGCTTTTATTTTTATAAACTTTATGTATTTGATAAAAGCAAGGAGTTGATGAGTACCGGGGAAATACTGGTCCTGTTATCAGGTATCCTGGCCGGCTTTATCCTTTTGCTTTCTTTTTCCTTCATTTATTTTTTTGGAGCGGAAAGAACCATCCAGCGTACCATTACCCCCATCATCGAAATGGACCAGCATTTCAACCAGAGCTATATGCCCGGGCAACCCGGCGATGATGATTTCGGGTTGAAGGTAACTTCCTACCTGGGCAATGGTTTCCGGTTCCGGAAGACAAGAAATGTGGCGCATTATAACCGGGAATTCCTGGACCTCGTATTCACCCGCCACCATTTTTCGGGGATCATTAGCATTGCCCTTGCCTTTATTTTCCTGATCGTGGTAGGGTTTTTTATGGATAGCCCGGTCTTCCAGGTTCCTGCGGCAGCCAGCATATTCATATTCTTTGCTGCCATGACGGCGGTTATCGGGGCGCTTTCTTATTTCCTGCAAAGCTGGAGCCTGCCCGTTTTCATCCTGCTGCTTTTATTTATTGATATCCTTTACCAGAACGAGATCATCGATACCCGCAATAAAGCCTATGGCCTCAACTACGATAACAAAAATGGCCGCCCGGGTTATGATAAAGGATCCTTGCAGAAACTCTGTCTGCCGGAAAAGATAGCAGCAGACAAAGCCAATATGATCGCCATACTGGATAACTGGAAGAAAAAGCAAAAAGAAGAAAAGCCGGTAATGGTATTCATCAATGTAAGCGGTGGTGGACTGCGCAGCGGAACATTCGTGATGAATACACTCCAACACCTGGACAGCATGACGCAAGGCAGGCTCTTACCACATACCATGCTGATAAGCGGCGCCAGCGGCGGCATGCTGGCAGCAACGTATTACCGGGAACTATACCGGCACCAGCTGAAGGACAGCTCCATCAACCGGTATGATCCGGAATACACGGACAATATTGCCAACGATCTGCTGAACCCCCTTTTCTCATCCATGGTTGCCAGGGATATTTTTTCACCGGCACAGAAATTTACAGTGGGAGATCTTAAATACGTAAAAGACAGGGGCTATGCGTTTGAACAGAAGCTGAATAAAAACTGCGGGGGTATCATCAATTGCCAGCTGAAGGATTATTATGAAGAAGAGCGGTCGGCAGCCATTCCGCTCATGATCTTCAACTCCACCATCACCCGCGACGGAAGGCGGATGATGATCAGTACACAGCCCATCAGTTTCATGATGAAGCCCGTGCAGGCTGCGGCCGATGCACAGGCAAGCCCGGATGCGGTAGATTTTTCAGCGATGTTCAGCAAACAGGGCCCATTGAATGTGCGGCTGCTCACCGCCCTGCGTATGAATGCAACCTTCCCGTATGTGCTGCCCAATGTGTGGTTGCCCAGTGACCCGGTAATTGATGTGATGGATGCCGGGCTGCGGGATAATTTCGGGCAGGAGACCACCCTGCGGTTCATTGAAAATTTCAGGGACTGGCTGAAGGAAAATACCAGCGCTGTCATGGTCATTCAATTGCGTGACCGGATGCAGGATAACTGGCAGGAGCCCTTTGAAACAGGTTCCATTACCGACATCATCATTAAACCCGCCACCATGCTGCAGCATAACTGGCAAAAACTGCAGGACTTTTCGGCTACCGACCAGTACAGTTACCTGAGCGCTGAAAAAAACCATTAACCTGCATCGCATCACATTTATGTATGTGCCCCAGTCGAACGACAAGGGCGCTGCGCTCAATTTTCATTTAACCGCACGGGAAAAAAGGGATGTGAAGGAGTCTTTTAATGATCCGTTCAACCAGGCATCGCTGAAGAAGGTGATGGAGATGATGCAGTAAGGTCGTTAAGGCATCAGCAATTTAAAAGCACGCTCGATGATCTCGATCTCAAACAGGGGAGAAGTGCCGGCAGGGTCGCCATCAATATGCAGGGGAGCCGATTGCGGATTTTTGATACTTAATTTCTTCGCCTGAAAATAATGAATATCATTGCGATGATATTTTTTATCCTCGTACATACGAACCTGGCCGCTGCGTATTTGTTTTAGTACGGTCCAGATCATCCGCAGTTTACTCATTTTATTCACTACCACAATATCCAGTAACCCGTCGTGCAGGCTGGCCTGCGGGGCAATGGTGAAATTATTCCCGAACTGGTTGCTGTTGGCAATACTTATAAAAAATGCTTCGGTGCTGATGCGGACCCCGTCCATTTCAATTTCGAAAGGGTAAGGCTTTGCTGAAAAGAAATTTTTAGTGGATTGTTTTACATAGGTTGCCAGTCCTCTTTTTTGCTGCCGGGCAAAATCGTGCGCCACCTGTGCATCAAAGCCGAGGCCGCAGAGCATGCAACTGAATCTTTTGTTGATGTAAAAACCATCTATGTATTCAGACCTCCCATTGAAGATGATGGCCAGGGCCCGGTCGATCCGTTTTGGGATCTTTGCTGCAAAGGCAAGGCCGTTACCGCTGCCCATTGGGATGATCCCGATATTGACCGAAGTACCCTGCAGGGAATTGGCAACCTGGTTTACGGTTCCGTCGCCGCCGCAAACGATCACATCGGTTATATTTTCTGCAGCTATTTTTTGAGGCAGGTAACGGTAATCGCCTGCTGCATTGGTGTGAACGATCTCGAAAGGGATCTTCTTTTCGGTTGTTTTTTCCCGGATCGTTTCCAGCAATGATATTTTTCCACCTGTTCCCGAAATGGGGTTGATGAAATAAATGAATTTTCTGTTCATGAAAGGACCAGTTGGCAGCTAAATTACCTAAAATACTTCCGTTATCACCACCGGATCAATGCACCGGCCCAGGTAAAACCACTGCCGAAAGCAGCCAGGCAAACCAGGTCGCCCTCTTTTATCTTTCCCTGCTCCCACGCTTCGCAGAGCGCAATGGGTACGGATGCAGCTGTTGTATTGCCGTATTTCTGGATATTGTTGTGAACCTTGTCATCAGGGAGGTGTAACTTATGTTGAACAAACTGGGCAATACGCAGGTTGGCCTGGTGCGGAATAAGCATGTCAATATCCGCCGTGGTCAATCCGTTTTGTGCCAGCGACTCCTGCACCACTTCGGGCAGTTTAATGACCGCTTTTTTAAAAACCGCCGGTCCGTCCATGTACGGGAAATTCTGTGCTTCATCGATCATGGCATGACTCATGAACATTTGCCCCATTTCTGCCGCATCAAATTTTGCCACGGCCTGTGGTGTCCAGTGGTTGGCATGTGTTCCCGGGTTGTACATGGCCAGTATCTCAGCACTTTCACCATCGCTGTGCAGGTGTGTACTTAATATACCCTGCCCTTCTTTTTGCGTTGGTTGAAGTACTACGGCACCGGCCCCATCACCGAATATCACACTCACATTCCTGCCACGGGTACTGAAATCAAGCCCGAATGAATGTTTCTCACTGCCTATAACAAGAATATTCTTATACATCCCGGTTTTTATGAATTGGTCGGCAACCGACAAGGCATAAACAAAACCGCTGCACTGGTTGCGTACATCCAATGCACCGATCTCTTTCATCTTCAATGCCCGCTGAACCAATACGCCACAGCCGGGAAAATAATAATCGGGACTGAGGGTGGCAAAGACAATAAAGTCAATATCCTGTGCCGTGATGCCCGCCCGTTCAATGGCGATCTTTGCAGCTTCCACACCCATGGTGGTGGTGGTTTCGCCCAGGCGGTTGGCATAGCGCCGCTCTTTGATGCCGGTACGTTCCTGGATCCATTCATCGGATGTATCCATGTATTTTTTCAGGTCGTTATTGGTAAAAACATTTTCAGGAACATAAAAACCAATACCGGCGATCTTACTTCGTTGCATGCAATCAATCGTTTAGAACAGGCAATTTACAACATTGCCATAGATCTGCAACTGTTTCATTTGCAACCAAACCCGTGTCGTTTTTTTGGAAAATGGGGTAAGAAAGCTGCTTCAATTCATCTTTACCATGTCCTTTAAACTGAAGTCCTCATCCACCATGGGATGAACCCTTGTTTTATAATGAAAGTCCACCGAATTACGCAATGCCTCACTGCTTAATATCATCTTGCCGGTAAAGTGTTCAACCAGGGGCAGCAATGAAAGCCGGTCGTCTTTCAGCCGTAGTTCAGCAATATACACTCTTGCGTTGAGGCTGATATTCAGGAACTGTCTTCCACCCACGGTAGACATGAAAGCAGTACCTTTCAGTGAATCGGATTTGTAAATTTTATAACGCAGCAGGTCATCCAGGTTGCCGGAAAAGGAAATATCGTATTCTGTATCTGACCGTTTGCTCATGGTAAGGTAAACGGGTTCCTCCCTGTTGCTGCCCGGTTTATTTACAAAGCTGATCCATTTCCCCAATAAAGCTTCTTCCACGTAAATACCGGGTTGTTCGTCTAAAGTGTAAGGAGAGCTGTAGGGACAGGAGCAGAGTACAACAGGCAAAAGAAACAGTAACGATATTTCGAATACTCTTCTCATTTTTCAATGCATAAAATTAAATATGAATCCTTATAAATGCAATAGTAAAACCCCCTCCCGCAGTGCGTTCATATACCAGTCAAAAGATACTGTTTACGTACCCGCCGCTGCTTTTTGTACCTGTATTTTTTACTTCCGTGGCGGCTGAATTTATCCCAACGTGATGTATGCCCTGTTCGCCGGCTAAAAGAAAATTGCTGCAGGTATCCCCATCACAACAGGGGAGGGCATTTGTCTTGCATGCCGGGCATTGATAATGTCCGTGCACATGAACCAGTGCAACATCGGCCCCGCAGAAGATACATTTTACCTGCATCATTGATTTTTTACCAGGGACCCCAGCCAGCCGCCCAGTTCCATGCACCAGGCAATTCCCAGGTGAACAACCAATCCGCCCCAGATACTTTTTGTATTATAACTCACGATCCCCAGCAACAATCCTCCCCAAAAACTGCTGATCGCTTCCCCCATGGGTTTGCCAAAGTGAATGGCACAATAAAAACAGGCCATGGGAATGATGCAATGCTGACCACATATCTTCCATAAAGCAAGGATGAGAAAACCACGAAAGAAAAATTCGATGCTTATGAAATCAAAACCATAACAGCCTTCAAATACGGCCAGGCGCCAGCCCTTTGAAGATAGGCTTAATTGTTCAAGAAACTTTGCCCGGGGATACATTTCCAGGAAATCTTTTTGTGTGCTGGCCAGTGCGATCAGCGGCAGCATGGCTAAAAGTAACAGCAGGTATGGTTTAATATCCGGTATGGCCCTGCTTCCATAAAAAGGCTGGTTGTTTTTGTCTTTTATCAGCCATACAATGAATACCGGGATGAGCAGCACAAAGACCTTCACTACCCAGTTGCTGCATTGTATCCAGAACCTGCGTTCATCATCCGTGAACGGATCCCCGATCAGTGACTGGTGAAAATTAAAATTCACCCGTAGCGAAAAGAAGGCCGGGGCCAGGAACAGGATGAGCCAGAACCACGGGTTCCGGTAATACGAACAATCTTTGTAAAAGAACAGTTGCAGGAAAAAAGCAAGGGCAAAAGGAATGAAGTACAGAAGATAGTAGCCCGCAAAATTTCCCAACAGGGTTGCATGCCCGGCAGCATAATGGTCTTCTAATGAATGTCCGTAATTAAGCCAGATGAGAATGCCCAGCAGCAGCAATACAAGGAAAAAATAAAATGCATTGAATTCCTTTTGATGATACTCCCGGATGTATTTGAGAACAGGAAACAAGTTTTTGATAAAGATAGCCGATGACGGGTAAAAAAAATACAGCTCCTGTTTTTTGCAGGAGCTGTGCTATGTGTGAGGCTGGTTTGATCATTTGTAACCGATCCACTTGCGTTCTTCTATATTGAAAAGCCAGTAGATACCGTTTGCAAAGGCAAAGTTGAAGGATGTTTCCACCACGGCATCCGAAGGGAGTTTAAGTTTCTGTGTAAGGAACCCTGTTTTGTAATCATAGAGTTCAACCAGTTTATCGTTTGTGTTCAGGGCACCGATCTCTGCACCGGCAATACCTGTGTAAACAATGCTGGTATTGTTGTATCCTTCCGGTCCTTCATTCAATACTTCCTCTTCTTCATTCTTTTCTTCAATGCCCTGGGTCTTTGTGCGGCCCCAGTGCAGTGTGATCTTAACCCCTTCTTTTTCTTTGGCATCGGCAGTATTGTATGCAAAAATATCAAGGCCGTTCAGGAAGAGCACTTCTTTTTTACCGGGGTTGAAAACGCCTACACACTGATCGCCGGGCTGGTGTGTTCCTTCAAATTCTATATTGTATTCAGCCGGGATCCCTGTTTTAGGGTCAAGGGTATAGTTGAACCATCCGCTGCTTCCATAACCGTTCCCGCTGATCTTTTTAGTTGCTGTATTGTACCAAAGCCCCCGGGTATCTACCTGGGTGGTCAGGTCATCGCCGGAAAGCCTTTTGCCTGTTGCATTGAATACGGCATGCGGGTATTCGGTATTGCCGGCAAAAGAGGCATAGTATTGTTTTTTTAACGGATGCCAGGCCACGGAAGCTCCCCGGGTGCCGGGCATATCGTCGTCAGCGGTTTTGGGCATTTTAAGCTCCATTACTTTTTTCAGGGTTCGGCCGCCAACCTGCGCATGAAGAAGAAATGTTCCGCTCATGAACGCAAACATCAGCAAGAGGGTCTTTTTCATTTTATAAATTTTAATGCAAAAAACGAAATAAAACCGGTTATTGGTATACCGGGAAGCGGGTATTTTAAAGCCCGCCTTTCCCCGGTGAATTGAGTGTATTCCACAGCAGGTCCTTGAGTTCCTGCAGGCCCTGGCCGGTAACAGAAGAGATGAAGACATGCGGAACATTTGCGGGCAGTTCTTTTGCTATGGCTGTTCTTAACTCTTCATCCAGCATATCGCTTTTACTGATGGCGATCACAAAATCCTTCTGAAGCATTTCCGGGTTGTATTGCTCCAGTTCGCTGTGTAATATCTCAAACTCCTGTTTGTGGTTCCTGCTGTCGGCAGGAATCAGGAACAGCAGGATGGAATTGCGTTCGATATGCCGCAGGAAACGATGGCCAAGTCCCTTTCCTTCCGCTGCGCCCTCAATGATGCCCGGCAGATCGGCGATGCAAAAACTTTTACCATCACGGTACTCCACCATTCCCAACTGCGGAACCAGCGTGGTAAAGGCATAGTCGGCGATCTTTGGTTTTGCGGCCGTGATGCTTGAAAGCAGGGTTGATTTACCTGCATTGGGAAAACCCACCAATCCTACATCGGCCAGCACTTTCAGCTCCAGAATCTTCCATCCTTCCACACCGGGTTCGCCGGGTTGTGCATATTCGGGTGCCTGGTTGGTAGCGCTTTTAAAATTACTGTTACCCAATCCGCCGCGGCCGCCTTTCAATAAAATGATCTCCTGTCCGTCTTCCAGGATCTCTGCCTCTTTTTCGCCCGTTTCTTCATCCCGTGCAATGGTGCCCAGCGGTACTTCAATGATGATGTCTTTACCGTATCTTCCGGTGGAATTGTTCTTACTCCCGTTCTCACCGTTTTCTGCCAGAATATTTTTATAATAGCGAAGATGCAACAGCGTCCATAACTGCGGGTTGCCTTTTAAAATGATGTGGGCGCCCCGGCCGCCATCACCCCCATCGGGCCCGCCCATGGCAGTTAATTTATTGCGCATGAAATGTTTGCTTCCTGCACCTCCATGGCCGCTGCGGCAAAAGATCCTTATCTGGTCAACAAAATTTGATTTTTCCATCTGGCGGCAAAGGTCTGTAAAATTTAAGGATTAATGACGGGTTAACTTCATTTATGATTTTATTGGAGAGTTACACATCTAAATCGTAGTACATTTGTAAGAAGTAAATCAAAAGAAAATGATCAAACTGTTTTTTATCCCCGTTATTGTAATCCTGAGCTGCGGTTCGGTAAAGAAAAACCAGTCTGCTTCCAATATGGATTCTTTGAACCAACCACCGCTCACCGGGCAGGCCGGGAAAGATTCCATCCCTCCCTGTATAAGAAAAAAGATCGATTCCTTTAAAGTGATGCCAAAACATGAACAGCCGCAACGGGTAACAGAGTACAGTTACAAAGGCAAAAAAGTTTATTATGTTGCCATGCCCTGCTGTGACTTTTTCAACGAAGTATATGATGATACATGCAACCTGCTGGGTTCTCCGGATGGTGGTTTCAGCGGCAGGGGAGACGGTAAATTGCCGGACTTTTTTACGGAAGCAAAGAATGAAAAACCGGTCTGGAAGGCAAAGGACTGATCATTTGTTCTCATTCCAGGTCTTGTAAGCAGCAGGTTGTGATTCCCGGTCAGCAGGAACAGACCGCAGTGGTTCACAGGCTTTCCACGATTCAAACATCTGTTTCGGCAACTGCTGGTATAAAGCAGTCCCTTCTGTTTTCCACCGGATCATTTCATCGGTTACTTCTTTGATCTTTTTTGCCGGGTTGCCCACAATGACGCTTCTTTGTTCAAATACTTCATCCGCTTTGATAAAACTTAAAGCGCCCACAATGCATTCATCGCCCAGCAGCACATTATCCATGATCACCGCATTCATTCCTACCAGGCAATTCTTTCCAATAGTTGCTCCGTGTACGATCGCCCCATGACCAATATGTGCTCCTTCCTTTAATAAAACCGTTACGCCGGGAAACATATGAATGGTGCAGTTCTCCTGCACATTACACCCGTCTTCAATGATGATCTGTCCCCAATCACCCCGGATGGCGGCGCCGGGCCCGATGTAACAATCCTTACCAATGATCACGTTACCGGTAACGGTTGCATCCGGATGAATGAAGGAGGATTCATGAATTACAGGTATGAAATTGTTGAATTGATAAATCATAAGTAAAAGTACTAAAGTAAATAAGGTATATAAAGGAGTTAGATTTCGGATTTTTTCTTTTCTTCGTCTCTTTTCTTCCGGAGGTAAATCAGATAACCATTAATAAGCCGTTCAAGTTCTTTTGCTTTTGTTTTTAAAGCAGTGAGTTGTTCTACGGTAATATATGCTTCATCATAGGCATCTGTTAAGTGGTTTACAGTTTCCGTAAGTGAACCTCTTGACTGTATGCAAAAATGGATCTGATCCGGATATGTAAATCTCCCATGCCCTTCTGAAATAAGTGCATTAACGGATCTTGTGCTTCTGATCAACTGGTCCGCCAGCCTGAATTTTTCTTCTTTCGGAAATGTTTTAGTGAGTTCCCTGATCTCGTTTTTAAATAAGCGGGCCTTTTTCCAGAGTTCAAGTTCTTCAAAACCAAAATTTGTATTGTCCATAGTAAAATATGGGTTGACAATGTTTTCGGGTAGTGTATGAATTTGAGGATACCGTTTAAACTTTTTCTACTTTATTTACTAATTAATTTTTTATCCGTACGGAAACAGGTTCCCTTGAATATAGCTACCACATGATCTTTTTGATTGTGGATGGAAATATGGTAGAGGCCGGTACTTTTCCCGTTATGCATTTCTTTTGCTTCGGCGGTTAATACATCTCCTACATGGACGGGTTTTAAAAAATTAATGGCAGTATCCAATGCTACCGATAATACATTCCGGTTATTGCAGGCAAATGCAAAAGCGCTGTCGGCCAAAGAAAAGGCAATGCCACCATGTACGATACCAAAGCCATTGATCATCTCTTCCCGAACCGTCATTTTGATCCTGCTGTAACCTTCCCTTACTTCCAGCACTTCAACGCCCAGCCATTGGGAGAACAGGTCGTTCTTCATCATATGTGCTACCACTTCCCTGGCAAACTTGTCTTTTTCCGGGTTCATTTTATTTTCCTTTAAAAGTTGGATTCCTTTTTTCCAGGAATGCGTTGATGCCTTCCCCGTAATCTTCCGTGGCTGCGGCTTTTTGCTGGTACTTATCCTCCAGCGATAGCTGCTCTTCCCAGATGGTGTGGAATGAACTGTTTAGTGCGTGTTTGGTATATGCCAGTCCCTTTGTTGGCATTTGCGAAAGCGAGACGGCGATCTTTTTGCTTTCTTCCTCAAAAGTATCCGGTTCAAAGACCTTATAGATCATTCCAAGCCTTTCTGCTTCTGGGGCAGTTACTTTATCGCCGGTCATCATTAACGCACTTGCTTTTTGCCAGCCGATCAAACGGGGCAGTGTAAAAGTCCCGCCACTGTCCGGGATCAGCCCGATCTTGCTGAATGCCTGGATAAAGGATGCCGATGCCGATGCAACAACCACATCGCAGCATAAGCCGATATTGGCGCCGGCGCCGGCAGCTACCCCGTTGATGGCGGCCACTACGGGCTTTGGCAGGTTTCTTATTCTTCTTACAATGGGGTTGTAGTGCTCAGCAAGGATCTGCTTTATTTCAATTTTGTGCTCACCAACCAGTTCGCTGATATCCTGGCCTGCTGAAAAGGCCTTGCCGGATCCCGTGATATACACGCAACGCACTTCATGCAGCGAAGCCGCTTCATCCAGCTTTGCCTGCATCAGCAAAGCCATCTCCCTGTTGAACGAATTGAATTTTTCGGGGCGGTTAAGGGTTATGTAAGCAACACCGTTTCTTATTTCAAATAAAATGGAGGACATGGTAGTAGTTTTAAAATGATTCATTTACACATCAAAGCTTCTCACTTCTTTGTGGCCAAGCAGGAACTGGTTTACCAGGTCGTAATTCCTGTCGGGCGAGCTGATGCGGTAAAGGTAGATGGCATCGTTGTTCTCTTTTAGTGATTTCATGCAGCGGAAGGAAAGATCGTGCGAATTAAAAAAGTCTTCCAGCTCTGGCTGGAAATTTTTTCCTGATTCCACGGTGCGGATCTTATAATCTTTTACCCGGTGCAGCCTGTTTATAAAACGCTGTACCGGTTCCAGCACAAACAATGCAATGACCACCATGGCAGATACAACAATGGCCAGCGGGTAATTGTGATATCCGATCGCCATACCCAGGGCTGCTGTTATCCAGATGAGGGCAGCGGTCGTTAAGCCGTTGACCGTTATTCCTTCTTTAAAGATCACACCGGCACCAATGAAACCAATTCCGGTAACAATATTGCTTGCGATCCTGTCGGCACTACCGGCTGCAGACACTTCCTTGGAAAGAATGGTATAAAGACAAGAGCCTACACAGATCAATATCATTGTCCGGAACCCGGCGGGCTTGCTGCGGAACTCCCGTTCCAGCCCGATAACGGCCCCAATGACAAAGGCAATGGAAACCTGGGCGGCTTCTTCAAAATAAATGGAAATGTCCATACAAAAGATTCAACGATGATAAAGTTAAGAAGATTAATGGCACTTGAAATAATCAAATGGCTCTTTGCAGTCGTTACACTGGTACAGGGCCTTGCAGGCGGTGCTGCCAAATTCGCTGATGACCCTTGTATTGGCTGAGTGGCATTGGGGGCATTCCACGCCGTCCTTTGGGATCGCAAATCTTTTATCGGGGGCGGCAATGCCGTAAGCCTCCAGCTTTCTTTTTCCTTCTTCACTCATCCAGTCGGTTGTCCATGCCGGGGAGAGGACAGGGGTTACTTTTACATTTACAAAGCCCTTTTCCAGTAATGCCAGTTTGATGTTCATGGCGATCATATCCATGGCCGGGCAACCGGTGTATGTGGGCGTTATGATGACTTCGACCCCGTCTCCGTTTATCTTAATATCCCGTACAATGCCCATGTCGGCAATGGTAAGCACGGGAATTTCAGGATCGGTGACCGTTTCAAGTATCTGCCGGATAGTATTTATTCCTATGGTTGAAGAATCTACCATTCACTGTTGGGATAAGCTCTTTGCATGTACTGCAGCTCGGTAAGAATATAACCCAGGTGTTCAGTATGGGTTCCTTTTTTACCACCGCTCTGCATGAATACTTTTTCAGGAATGGATAATGTGGCTTCTTCAAAGACAGCCTTTACTTTTTCATCCCATTCCTTTTTGATGGATGAAAGATCAATACCAGGAGAGATCTCATAACCGGCAGGTATGAACATTTCACCGGTATAAGGCCATAGTTCCCGGACGGCTTTACTGATCCTGCTATGACTTTCTTCTGTACCGTCGCCCAGGCGTATCACCCATTCGCTGCTCCAGCGTACATGGTATTTTGTTTCTTTCAGCGCTTTGGCGGTAATAGCGGCTAATTGTTCATCATCACCCTGCTGCAGCATTTCAAAGAGCAGGTATTGGTATTGACTGAACAGGTATTGGCGCAGGACAGTCTGTGCCCAATCACTGTTCGGTTGTTCCACCAATAAAAGATTTTTAAATTCTCTTTCTTTTCGCAGGTAAGCCAGTGAATCTTCGGTGACCTCACCCCCAACCCCCTCTCCAGGGGAAGAGGGGGCTTTGGACCCTGTAGATTTGATGGTGTAATTATTTAACTGTGCCGCATACTGGTAAAAATTTCTTGATTGCCCGAGCAGGTCGAGCGAAATATTGGTGATGGCAATGTCCTGTTCCAATATGGGTCCATGTCCGCACCATTCACTGTTTCGTTGCGAAAGTATCAGTGTGGTATCGGCAAGATGTAAAGTATAATCGATCTGAGAATTCATAAAGTCAAAAGTTAGAAGTTAAAAACCGTTCTTATTTTGAGTTTTTACTTTTTAATTATTACATATGATTTACTTCATCCGGTAACTGGTAAAAAGTAGGGTGCCTGTAGATCTTATCTGCTGCCGGTTCGTATAATTCACCCGCTTCTTCGGGATTTGAGGCAGTGATGTATTTACTTTCCACCACCCAGATACTGATTCCTTCCTGGCGGCGGGTATATACATCCCTTGCATTTTCAATGGCCATGGCAGCATCGGCTGCATGCAGGCTTCCCACGTGTTTGTGATCCAGGCCCTGTTTGCTGCGGATGAATATCTCCCAGAGGGGCCACTCATGCTTTGATTCCGGCTTGCCTGTGGTTGTTGAAACTCCGGCATTATCCTCGGGGATATCACCGTAGTAAAATTTCCGTATGAATGTATGGAACATGGTTGATGGTATTTAATTTTTTACTTCAATGGTATAAGTCCTGACCCTTGCGGAGTCTTCTTTTGCAGTTTTGTATGACAGCAGCTTATACAGCCGCAGGGTAGTGATGCCGGTTTTTACGGGTGCCAGTACCAGTTCTTTTCCAACATTCCCTCCTGCCATGTCCCCGGGGTTATCATCCTTGCTGATAACGGTCAGCAATTTCACCACACCCAGGCTGTCATTTATTTCAAAACGCACAGAGCCTTCATATTCGCAGCCACGACAGATGCTTTCATAGATCACCAACGTATCGGAAGGCTTAACAAGGTTGATGCTGTCTGTTCTGAGAACGATCCTGTTGTCTTTACTTGTTACATTCTCCTTTTCACTATTGTTGCAACCGGTAAGCAGAACAACAAGGCCCGTGAACCATACAAATGACCTCATCAGGCAGCTTTTGTTTTTACCACATTCTTTTTTTTGGCATAAGCAGATGCTGCTTCCCTCACCCAGGCGCCTTCTTCATGTGCCAGGCGCCTTGCATCCAGCCGTTGTTTGTTGCAGGGGCCGTTTCCTTTCACCACCTGCCAGAATTCATCCCAGTTTATTTCACCAAAGTCATAATGCTTTCTCTCCTCATTCCATTTCAATTTATCATCCGGCAACCGCATGCCCAGCACTTTGATCTGTTCGGCGATCATGTCTACAAACTGCTGGCGGAGTTCATCATTTGTTTTTCTTTTTATCTTCCATTTCATACTTTGGTCGCTGTTGGTACTTTCGCTGTCTTTGGGACCAAACATCATCAGGCTGGGCCACCACCAGCGATCGATAGCATCCTGGCACATGGCTTTCTGCTCATCTGTTCCCCTGCTCAATACCAGCAGTGATTCAAATCCCTGACGCTGGTGAAAACTTTCTTCTTTGCAGATACGAACCATGGCTCTTGCATAAGGTCCGTAGGAAGTGCGGCACAGCATCACCTGGTTCAGGATCGCGGCACCGTCAACCAGCCAGCCGATGGCGCCCATGTCGGCCCATGTAAGGGAAGGGTAATTAAAGATGGAAGAATATTTTGCCTTACCGCTATGAAGGTCACTGATCATTTCATCCCGGCTCATGCCAAGGGTCTCCGCAGCGGAGTATAAATACAGGCCATGACCTGCTTCATCCTGCACTTTGGCAAGCAGGATAGCTTTGCGCTTTAAGGAGGGTGCCCTGGAGATCCAGTTTCCTTCCGGTAACATGCCCACCACTTCACTGTGTGCGTGCTGGCTTATCTGCCGCAGGTTTGTTTTGCGGTATGCATCCGGCATCCAGTCCTTGGGTTCGATCTTTATCTCTGCATCGATCTTATCCTGGAATATTTTTTCAAAATCCTGTAGGGACATAAGGGATCATTTAGGCTGTAAAAATAATACAAAAAAACTAACAAGTGTTAGTAAAATTACCGGCCGAAAGAGGAGGTCGTACTATTATTATACCCAGTTGTTTTTATGGGCCAGGCTGATGATCTGGGCTTTGCTGTTGACGTGCAGCTTCTGGTAAATATTCGCTATGTGTTTCCGGATGGTCAACACGCTGATATCCAGTATGGCCGCAATGCGTTTTGCGTCGTGCCCATTGATGGTATGAAGTAATATCTCTTTTTCCCGTTCTGTAACCAATGTATCCAGCAGGTGAGGTTCGGAGGCTTTTGTTTCTGTCTGTAAATGAGATTTACTCAGCATTTCAAAGGCTTTACGGGCAATGGCCGGGCTCATGGGTGCTCCACCGCTTTCCACTACATTGGTAATGGCATTGTGCAGGGCAATGGCGCTTTCATCTTTAAGTAAATAACCATGGGCACCTGCTTTGATGGCTTCAAAAATTTTGTCATCATCATCAAAAACAGTCAATACAATAAAAAAAATGTCGGGGTACATTAAACGGGCGAGGCTGATCGTTTGTACGCCATCCATTTCCGGCATTTCCAGGTCCATGAAAATGACCTGTGGCATTTTTTCTACCGGGAGACCTTTTAACTGTTCTAAGCAGTCGTTCCCGTTGACAGCCATAAAACAAAAATTCAGATCCTCAAACTGCTTTATTTTATCTGCAATGCTGCTCCGGTTCACGGCTTTGTCATCCACCAGTCCTATTCGTAAAGATTTATTCATTGTTTATTTGCTTATGCAATGTGTTGATTTCCTGTTTTCTTTTATATACTTAATTTATAGTAGTGTTTGTTAAAAGTAATTCCGTTCCCCCGTTTATGCCGGATGCTATGGATAACTGCATATCAATTTCCCTTGCCCTTGCCTGCATATTCCGGAGGCCATTTCCATTGGCGGTATTATTTTCAGGCATACCTTTTCCATCGTCAGAAATTTTTATCCGGAAGGTTTCATTGCTGCCAATATAAACAGTGATGCTGGCAGCATTGCTATGCTTTAATGCATTGTGCAGTGCTTCCTGCACGATCCTGAAAATATTCAGGGCGTTTTGAGAACTTATGCGGATATCATTATTTATTTCTTCAAGGATGTGAAACTGGATATTGGTATAAGTGGGCCGCAGTTTACTGATATAATTCTTTATACGGTCGCTGATTCCGGTAATGGTGATATGATCTTTATTAAGTACCCAGATAGTATCCCTCAGAGAATTAATAATCTCCTGGGAATGTTGCTGCAGGTTTTGAAGGGAGGCATTGCTTTTTTCAAACCCGTTGTCGGTTATCTTTTCCACGTCGGCACGGATGGCCGTTGCATAGGCCCCGATGTTGTCGTGCAGATCGGCGGCAATCCGCTTCCGTTCATGTTCTTCTGCGTCAATAATGGATTGGGCGGCCATTCTTTTTTCTTCCTGTAAGGCCAGTTGCATTTTAATATTTTGTTTACGGCGGTAATTTTTAAAAGCCAGCCAGATGATAAGCGTTGCCATGGCTGCAAATATGGCTGATCCGAAAAGCCAGTAATTTTTTATTGTCAGGTTTAGTTTTTGCTCCGCAATGGTTCTTTCCTTTTTCTGCACTTCAAATTTTGTTTGCAGCTCTGCAATAGATCTTGCAGAGTTAGCCTGGTAGAATGCATCTTTTGCCGCTATTATTTTTTCCAGGGTTTCTTCATATTTTTTGCTGTTCCCTTTTAACCGGTAACATTGAGCCAGACTGTTATAGTAAGAAATTTTCAATGCATCAACTTCATAACCTGTATTTGCCTGCGGGACTGAATTATCGGGCTTTAATGCACTTGAAATCAGGGCATCATTTAATATTTTAATCGCTTTATCAATATTGCCTGAACGGGTATAGATATTTGCAACTGCAAGTTGTTCGTTAGACAGCAAGAGCTTCCCTTCGCTTTTTTCCCTTATTGCAATACATTCCAGCATTGTTTCTTCTGCCCGGGAATATTCTTTTTTTTCTTTATAGATATTTGCTTTTACCCTGAGTGCATTGGCAAGAAAAAATAAATTTTCATTTTTTTTACAAAGTGAAATTGCTTTGTCAATATAAAATGTCGCTGAGTCTATTTGCTGCACCCAGCGGTATGTTTCTGCCAGATTAATATACAATACAGCCGCAACGGAATAAAAACGGGGGTCATCAGTAATAAACAACAACCCTTTAAAATACCAGTTAAATGCCTCGGGCACATGATCAAGGTTATAGTTTATTACGCCGACAGTGCTAATGTTTTTTGCCAGTACCAGTGAATCTTTGTATTGCTCCGCTTCACTGATTATTCTATATAATTCCGAAAGTGCGTCTTTGTAATTGGAAGCATCGCCAAAGCAATCGGCTTTTAATGCAGCCAGATTAAAATAAATGTCCCTTGTCGCCGGATCAGATACAGGGTTTTTCAGCAGGCAAGCTTCAACCAGTGCAAATGCACTATCAGTTTTTCCATGCCGCAGCAGGGCGTTTATAAATATAATTTCTGCAAGGCTTTTGGTTTTTTCCGTTCCGACTTTTGACGCCAGCGTTTTGGCTGACAAGGCATACCGGTATAGCGAATCTTTATTAATGCTGTGATGATACTCCCCCAAACTAATTAAGGCCTCCAGTTTTTTCCTTTCATTCGTTTCGACGGACACTTTTTCTTTTAAACTGTCAATGCTATGAGTTTGGCCAATACTTAAAAACCGATTCAGGAGAAAAAAGCAAAATATTAATATGGTTGACCTGGCATTCATTTTTACTGTTCCCTTTCTTTATTTGAAAGTAATAAAATTCCCTATGCTTTCCTATGAAAACAAGCTTCTACTACAAATTAAGTATTTCCCGCTGCGGTATTAAATCCAATTTTTATGGTGTCCAAATCTATCCTGTAGCAGGCTCCCGTATCCTGCGGTTTAGTTAGTAAATACCATGATTATTTCCTGCAGGCTGCAGGATGTATGAATCTAAAAAAATGATGATGTACAGATATATTTACCTGCTACTGTTGTTGTTAGCTACATGCCCAATGCCTGTTGTTGCTCAGAAAAAAAGCACTTATAAAGTAAATATAGCAGCGCTTGAAAGCAAAATTATAACACCTGTGTGGGCCGCTGTACCCGCTAAGGGTTTTAAAAACTACCCCGGTAATAATCTTATAGAATCCATTTGCGATACCATCACCCTTATCCGCCAGTCACAAATAGACAGTTTTAAAATATTGTACCCCGGATGTACATCTGTTCAGATACTGCAGATAAATGGCCAGGGGGCCAGTCCGGCTATTACCAATCTGGATTCGCTGAACAATATCCAGAGTATATCACAGAAATTAAAAATTTCTTACACTTCCATTTCTTCCCTCTCAGGCTTTTCGGCGCTTGTTTCCTTAGGGGATACACTTGAATTGGAATATAATTTTTCTCAAACAAGTATCGGGCTCAGCAACCTGACGAGTTTGGGCGAAATAATTATCCGGAAACTGCCTTTGCTAAACAGCATCGCCGGTTTGAGCAATACAATCGATTCCATTGGCGGCGTATATATTGACAGCACTGCGCTTACCAGCTTAAACGGTTTAGGAACAGTGGTGTATATAGATGGCCCGCTTGATCTTCGATATTCACCGCTTGTAAACCTGAACAGCCTTAGCAGCCTTGTTTCGATCAACGGCCCATTACGGCTTGAAGAATTAAATGCCATGACCAGCATCGGGCTCAGCAATCTTACACAGTTACATGCCATTCTTTTCAGCCAGTTACCGAACCTAACAAACCTGGGGCCATTGACGCATAACCTCACCAATACAAACATCAGTACTTTCTGGATGATAAACACAGGGCTTACCAGCCTTGCGGGGCTTGACAGCCTTACATCCAGCTTTAATTTTTATATCTGGTTTAACCCGGCGCTTACCAGTTTGAACGGACTTGAGCAATTAACCTCTGTAACGGGTTTCGGATTTTCCATCTGGGCCAATAATGCTTTAACCAGCATTTCTGCATTAAACAATATCACAACAGTAAATGATGGACGGATAGAATTCCGCGGCAATACCAGTCTTTCCAATTTTACCGGGCTGGGAAATATTACCAATATTGGTGACGGATTGTGGATCTGGGAAAACCCGAATATCACTTCTTTGGGTTTTATGAATCCTGCATTGGTGATAGACCCGGCAACCACGGAAGGTGTAAAAATCAGGGACAATCCGCTGTTATCTTTATGTTCTTTCCCACCTCTTTGTTTTTATCTTAATAACAGCGGGCCATCCGATATTCAGAATAATGCTACGGGTTGCAGTACAGCGGCTGAAATTCTGGCATCCTGCAACAGTTGTACAAACAACATATTAAAAACCTGGACAGGGTCGGTAGATTCAAATTGGGATGAAGCTGGTAACTGGAGTCCCGCCGGAGTCCCGACCAGTTGCGATACTGTCCGAATCCCTACCGGCCTTCCCAATTACCCGGTTGTAAATTCCAATATCACTACCGGCGGCCTTATTATGGAGTCCCCGGCATCATTGGATCTTGATAACTACAGCCTGTTAAACAATGGTACCGTAAATATTTTTGATGCAACGATCAGTTCTACTAATAATAACAACTCTGTCATTTTCAGAAATGCAACGGATCTTTCTATTGAAAATGCAACGATTTCAGCAACCAATATCAGCATCGAGCGTTATGGAGGGTCCCTTTATTTCATAGAGAATATACTTAACGGTAATGTTTCAATCAGTGACAGCATCATCAGGAATGCCCCGAATACGATCTATGGAAATATTTTTAATGGAAACCTGGCCATCACCACGAATAGCCCCGATGCGAATGCTGAAACTTTTATTTCGCCTTCGGGCTGGGGTTCAGATGAAGTGATTGGCGATGTTACGTTCAATATTAATGCCCCCGTTTTATTCCGGGCAGGAGATGGCAATTCACTCAAAATAGGCAAGGATCTTACTCTTAATAGCAACGTTGATCCGCAGTTCATCGAATTAAATGATATCAGCTTTACCGGAGGAGCAGAAAGCCATATCAGGCAATTGGGTACAACAGCTGTAACATTTCAAAATCTTTATCCTGAGAAATTCTCTCCACAGGCGTATATCATTCCTGAGCAGGATATATTTATCGGCAATGATGTTCCGTTTTCCAGTGGTATCATAAAAACAACTTCAACAAAGCGGATCATCTTTAATGATGGCGCCTTTGTCAGTCAAAACTCAAGTGGCAGTTGGGTGTGGGGACCTGTAAAAAAGATAGGTAATGGACCATTTCAATTCCCTACGGGGGATAGCCTGTACCAGGCCGTGATGAGTATTTCTGCCCCGTCTTTACCAACAGATGCTTTTACCGCACAATATTTCCGTATTAACCCAACTGCTGCCGGTTATGATACTGCGCTGCATGTTTCAAGTCTCACAAGGGTATCCGGAAGGGAATACTGGTTGTTGAACCGGGATAACGGCAACTCGAATGTGAGGGTAACACTCAACTATGATAGCACCCGCAGCAATCCTGTTACATCGCTTTATAGTTTACGGGTAAGCCCGTGGAACGGGAGCCAATGGACGAATGCCGGTGTTTCCTCTTTTACCGGGAATCTTGACGAAGCTTTTATTACTTCATTGGATACGTTGTCTGCTTTCGGGCCACTTACTTTTGGTTATGTAATGCCTCCCATTATTCCGGTTATTACCGTTGGTGATATGGACAGCGTTGTATGCCGTAATGTGGTTTTTAAAGTCCGCTATTCGGTGGATACATTCATGTATTCAAATAATACGTTCATTGCACAATTATCCGATTCAACAGGCAGTTTCAGCAGCCCTTTAAATATCGGTTTTAAGAATGGCAATAGTTCAGATTCGATCTATGCCCTTATTCCTGTTAATGTTTCTGTATCAAACGGATACAGGGTAAGGGTGATTGGCACATCGCCTCCCGATACCAGCATCAATTCAAAACCGCTTTCTGTAAGAGCGGCACCCCTGGTGAGTTTTACTGTTACAGGCCCCACCCCGGGATGTATCAGCTCCGGTATTCATACCTATTATGCAAGTCAGAAAGAAGCCGGGGTAAATTACAACTGGTCGCTCAGTGGCGGCGGAACATTTACTACCAACCAGGATACAGCCTATGTTACCTGGACAACAACCGGCACTCATACAATAACGTTGGGTACATCTAATCTGTGCGGCAGCGGGCCTTCTGCCAATAAACAAGTTACTGTATGGTACCCTGCACCCACTGCGCTACCTGTACTAAACAATACAGGCCGCTGGCTCTATGCCTCTGCTCCCGATGCCAGCCAGCATGCAACAGGGTTTCATTGGTATAGAAATGATACTCTGGTCAACGGAACTTTTTCATCTTCCTATTATGCGTCTCTTGCGGGCAGCTATAAAGTGAGGTACTTTAATCTTTGTGGCGAAAGCCCGGCCTCGAACGTGATTTCATTTACAGCCAATTCAATTCCGCAAACAATAAATTTCCCGGCCATACCTGACAAGACATATGGCGATGCTCCGTTTGTTCCCAATGCCACGGCAACATCAGGCTTACCGGTTTCGCTTACTTTAATAAGCGGCCCGGCAACGATCAATGCACAAACAAATCTCTTAACTATTACGGGAACCGGGTTGGTAACAGTCCGGGCAAATCAAATTGGAGATAATGTGTACGATACTGCAGCACCGGTGACAAGAAGTTTTACGGTAAATAAAGCTGCACAGATCATAACATTCCCTGCCATACCCGAACAGGATATCAGTAATCTTACTGTTACTTTAATGGCATCAGCCACATCGGCTTTGCCGATCGGGTATAGTATTGTATCGGGTCCTGCAACCGTTTCTGGAAATATCCTGGCACTTACCGGTTTGGGAACCGTAACGGTCAGGGCTTCTCAAAACGGAGATACGAATTATTTACCTGCAACACCTGTTGAAAGGAGTTTCTGCACAAGGGTTGCTGACCTGGCCAGCATTTCGGGTTACACCAATTTATGTCCGGGTACGGCAATGTATACTATTAACAATATACCCGGCGCAACTTATTTATGGCGGATCGCAGGAGGAAGCACCCTTCCATCTACCACCAATACTACGAATGTGACATGGACAACCCCGGGCACTTATTCACTCATTGTTTCGGCAAGCGGCCCTTGCGGGGCAGCAAGTAATAATGATACATTGGTAGTGCATGTAATTAACAGTATTCAGCCGGATTCTGTACAAAGCATGCTGCCGCCGAATGGAGCGATCAATCAGCAGTTGCCGCTAACGCTTTCATGGGTGCCGGCGCAGCCTGGTTTATTTTACACCTTCGATCTGTATCTGTGGCGTGCCGATCTGCCGCAACCAGGTACTCCGTATGCGGCTAATCTGACAACCATAAATTATATCATCCCGGTAAACAGCGGGTTAACTACAAACCAGCCGTATAAATGGATGGTTGTTTCTCACAATGGTTCCTGCACGCAAATTAATACAGGGCCTGTTCAGGAATTCACATTAATACCATTGCCCGACCTGGTAGTGCAGAATGTGCAAGCGCCCACAACCGCCTTTTCAGGTCAGACCATTTCCATAAACTGGACGGTAAAAAACAACGGACCCGGTAACACTACTACCAATCAAAACTGGACGGATGGCGTATTCCTTACGTTTGATACGCTTCCTAATTTTTCAATACCTCCTCAAACAAATCCCCTGCTATGGGGCCAGGCAGATTTCCCTTCCAGGCCATTGCTTATTGCTGCAAAGCCCAATATAAGTGCATTGAATAATGGTCAGCAATATACCAATTCCGTGAACTTTACATTGCCTTTAAATTACAGCCTGCCTTTGTATGCCTATGTCATTACAAATTATCCTTCGGGTAGTAATGCACCACAGCAGGTTACGAAGGTCAATGATACGGCAAGAGCTCCCCAGCCCATTACTGTTACCCTTTCGCCCACACCGGATCTGCGGGTAGATACTGTATTTACACCCACTACCACTTTTTCAGGCAGTGCTGTTAGCCTGACCTATAAAGTAAAAAATTACGGGGTACTTACACCGCCCGGTGCTGTGTGGACAGATAAAGTATATATTTCTCAAAGTCCTTTGTTTAATATAAGTACAGCAATTCCGGTAAAACTGCCTAAGCCTAATGGAACCTATTATGACAATGCCAGCAATGCATTTGCTACAAATACAGGTCAACTACCTGCAGACAGTACGTACACGAGGAGCATGCAGGTTATAGTACCTAATTATATTTTTGGAACCTGGTTCATATATGTTCTTGCCAATGTGGGCGATACTCTTTATGAGGGAGCTTTAAATAACAACAATGTAAACCGGAGCCAGGTACAGGTATTCCTTACACCAACGCCTCATTTAAAAGCAACTTTATTATCATTGCCTGTAACTACGGCAAGTACCACACAGCCCATTGGCGTAAACTGGAGTATTACGAATGCGGGCTTTAATGATAATATAGAAAAAAACAAAGGGCATTATTTTGTTGTCAATGGTAACTGCACGATCCCGGGTGCAGCAACACAAGGCATTTCTGTTACAGACAGTTTGGGTTTTGGTTCCAGTTTCTGGGTAGACAGGATCTATTTGAGTACCGATGCCGGAGGGCTGAATATTGCCAATGCTGTTTTAGTTAACGAAACTGTTCAGGGAGTGCCAAACTCAGGATCAGGTTCGACTGAGACCCTGGTAACATACCCTTGCCAGCCAGGGGGTACAAATCCGGGTCAGCTCAATATAAATACATTCAATGTAATTAAACCGGGATCCAATCATCCCAAGGCAGGGAACTTCACTATTCCATCCAATTTACCGCAGGGCAATTATTATGTGTATGTGTTAGCCAATGCTTCTAAATCTGTGTTTGAATATCCCGGCACACCCGAAACAAAAAGAAGTACACTGCCCATTGCTGTTCAGCGCCCCGATGCGACCGTATCAACTATTACAGTGCCTGCCAATAGTACTGGAGGACAGGCTCTTACTATCAATTACAGCATTCTTAATAATGGTCCCGGTACCGTATTTAATCATGTAAGAAGGGATAAGATCTATGTAAGTGCTTCGCCGGTATTTAATGGCAGCGCACAATTAATAGATTCTGTAACCTATACCGAAGATCTGCCCACAGGTACAGCCGTGCCACATACATATAATTATACGTTCCCGGTATCAACATCCGGTACCCGGTATTTTTATGTGCATACTAATTTTGACAGCGCATTCAGGGAAACCAATCCAGCCAATAATATCAGTGCTGCTGCAACTACGATCGTTACTTCTGCAGCACCGTGCGACCTGGTTGTTTCAAATATTCTGCTGGCAGATACGGTGTTCACCGTTTTTTCGGCAAGTATAAAATATACAGTAGCTAACAACGGAACTGCTGCCACCACAGGCACCTGGACAGACAGTATCTATATAAGCTGCAGCCCGGCATTTAACCCCACCACCAGTTACTATATTGCCAAAAGAAGCCACAGTGAAACAGTGCCTGCCGGAAGCAGCTATACCGATTCGTTTAATGTAAATATGCCTTTTGCCTTTTACATCAACAGTTGTTTCCCGCAAATAAATAGTAATACGGCCTATTTCTTTATTAAAACAAATGCCAACAATGCCGTGTATGAAGGAACCAATGGAAATAATAATATAACAGGGACCGGAAGCAGGGTTTTAATTAATCCATCTGTTGATCATATTGTAACATCGGTGACCGGTCCGGATACAGCAACGGTTGCCCGGCCATACCCGGTCAGCTGGACGGTGAAAAACATTGGATATAATCCCGGCCAGGGTTATTACAGCGGATGGTACGATGCCATTTATTTTTCTCCTGATTCCCTGTTTAATAATAATGCCGTGCTGGCTTCGGGTTATTTTGAATCTACCCCATTAAACACCAACCAGGTTTATGGTGATACCAGGAATGCGGTACCACCAAATATACCAACCGGCGATTATTATGTATTTGCCCGGACAAACTATTATCCTCCTTATGGAATAGCACATGAAACGGTGCTGAACAATAATGGTAACCTGATTCGAAATGGGGCAGGGGAAGCTAAAAAAATTCATGTTGTGCAGCCGCAACTTCCCGACCTGACAGACAGCATAATATCTGCCCCTTCATTGATCGCTGTTGGCCAGCCAATAACGGTAATACACCGGGTCACCAATAATGGGACCGGGGTTACTTACCCGGCTAACTGGAGCGATGATCTGTGGCTTTCACCCGATTTCATTCCCGGAAATAACGGAAGTGATTTTCTGTTAGCCGGAAAGAATCATGTGGGGGCACTGCAACCCGGCCAGTCTTACACAGATACCTTTACTGTTACCATTCCTATGAATGTCACCCCGGGTAATTATATTTTAATAAGCCGGGTAAATGCGACCCATAATTTAATTGAAAGCAGCAATACGAATAACCTGGCCTTTAAATACGCAACCATTTACAGCCCGGCGCCCTCTGACCTCATCGTTGAAAATATAGTGAAGCCTGATTCTGTATTCCTGGGCTATACACTTGATACGGCTAAGTGGGTAATAAAAAATATTTCTCCCAATGCTGCTGTTGGGGCTTCTTCGGATGGTATTTATTTATCAGCAAGCAGTTTGCTGGATTCCACTGCCGTGTTGCTGGGTATTAAAAACAAGACCATCAATATGGCCCCCCTGGCAACAGATACGATCCGTATGTCGCCGCTGGTAACCAACGTAACCGAAGGAAATTACCATGTAATTGTGAAAACAGACCTGCTGAATAATATTGTGGAGAGCAATAAGGACAATAATACAGGAATAGCTGTTACGCCGCTTTATGTAAAAGTAAAAGAACTGCCGCTTAATGTTCTTACGCCGAATACACTTCATACGATCAGCCGGTTTTATAAACTGGTGGTACCCGATTCATTAAGCGGCGCCACTATCCAGGTAGTACTTAAATCAGGCGATTCGCTCACGATGAAGAACCAGGTGTTCATTGGTAAAGGTTATATACCATCCGCCGCCCACTTTGACTATACATACAGTACGCCCAATTATGGTAACCAGGAAATTGTAATGGCATCCGTAACAACCGGGGTGTACTACATCACAATCCGTTGTGCATCTGTAAACCCGGTGGTACAGAACATTACTTTAAAAGCAGTGAAGTTGCCATTTGCTATACTTAATGTGCATACTTCATCCGGTGGAAATTCGGGCAATGTAACTGTTAAGATCAGTGGTTCATTGTTTGTCAATAATATGACTGCTAAACTCAGCAAGCCGGGTACTACCATTGGTGCATCGGCGGTTTATTTCATTAACAGCACTACGGTATATGCCACGTTCAACCTGCAGGGCAAACCATTGGGTATTTATGATGTAACCTTAACCAAACCCGATAGCAGTATTGCAATATTGGCCAATGGATTCTCTGTAGTAACTCCCAACAACGGCGGATTGATCACGGGAGGAGGTGTAAATACGGGTCCGGGTAATGGCAATGCACCGGGTTGTGCACCGGGTGCAGCCAGTGGTTTAAACTCACAACTCGTTACAGAGATCGTGGCGCCGGAAAGGGTATTGATAGGCTGGCCGTTTGTAATACAGATCAATTACAATAACCCCACCAATGTGGATATACCTGCACAGGCTCGGACATTATACAGCGATCACAATGTATTGATGGCGCTTACGCCGGCAGGGGTTGCCAATGGTACTACTTCCTTGTATTTAGAACTAACCGAACAGGGAGGGCCTCCGGGTATCATACGTGCCGGTGGTTCGGGGTCTATATTGATCTATTCAAAAATGCACCTGAGCCTGCCCAGAGGCACGGTCATTCTGTTTAACCTGAAATAAAAGTATTTGACAATAAAAGATATAACACATGTACTCCTTAACCGATAAATATTGCATGGTCACAAAAAAAACAGCGGGCAGACTAATGTTGCTGGTGCTTTTTGTTTATTCAGCAATAACCGCTGCCGGCCAGAATATAAACAGGCCTAATAAAACGGGGCCATTGGGTACACAGGTAAATACTTATACCGGCAATCTTTATATAACCCGGAATGATATTTATATACCAGCAAGGGGGTTTGATATCGCTGTAACATTTAATTATAACAGTTTTAATCAGGAACAGAATACTGGTTTTGGAAATGGCTGGAGTTTTGGGTATTCTATAAAATATATAAATGATACAGCCAATAGCAAGACCATCATCTGGGGCGAAGGCAGGGAAGATAATTATACTGCCCTGCCGGGTGGCGGATACAAATCACCAAAAGGATTTTTTAATACACTTACCCAATACCAGCCCGGTAAATATTTACTTACAGAATTGAATGGTACAAAATTCTATTTTGACAACAGCACCCATAAACGGGTTACTAAGATGGAGGAGCCCAACGGCAATTACATCAATTTTAATTACACCGATACCTTATTGACTTCCCTGGTAAATACGGCAGGCCAAAGCATTTCTTTTACCTATTACGGCAATGGCAGGCTGGCAACGGTGGTAGATGCCATAGCAACACCCACCCGTACCTATACGTACACCTATGAAAGTAATGGTAATCTTAAGCAGGTAACCGATCCGTTGGGCGGCACCAATAAATACAGTTACCTGGTAAACGGCCCGATGAAGACCATAACGGATAAAAACAACAATACGGTTGATATAATATACTACAATGATTTTTCCATAAGCGAGATAATTGGCTGTAACAAACGGGTAAGCTTTTCGTATGATACCGCTACTAACATAACGATCGCAACGGATCATTTAACAACCGGGAGTAACCAGGTAACAAAATACGGATACAAAAAATCGGGAGACCAGGTTTGGTTAAGTTCCATATCCGGCAATTGCTGCGGTTACAATATGAGCTTTGAATTTGATGCTAATGGAAATAAGATCAAAGAGACGGATGCAAAGGGAAATGTGTATACCTATACGTATGATACCAGCGGTAATATGCTTACAATGAAAGATCCGTTGAACCAGGTAACGGCGTATACATATTCGCCTGTCTATAGCCAGGTAACCAGCGTTACTGATCCCAAAGGGAATGTTTACACAATGACATATGATGCGCTTGGTAATTTAACACAGTTAACAGAGCCTGGCAATAATATTTACACGGCTGCCTATAGTTCTAACGGAGATATTATAAGCAGTACAGATCCCAAGGGCAATGTGTACGCTTACAGTTATGATACTTATGGCAACCCTGCTGCAGTATCGGGCCCCAATGGATACCATGCAACCCTGGCAATTGATGCAAGGGGTAATTTATTGTCTTTTACCGATGCAGGGAATAATACATACACTGCCGAATACGATATTTTAAACAGGCTGAAAAAAATTATTGACCCGGTTAACAATAATATCAGGCTGAATTATGATGCAGAAGGAAATGCAGTTTCTTTTATCAATGAAAACAATGCAACAAGCCTGCTTGGTTATGATGCATCTAACCGAATTGTTCAGGTTACCGATGCAATGGGTAAAAAATCCTATGCAACCTACGATGGTATGAACAATTTAACCGGCATCACTAATGCACTCGGCCATTCGGTGAAATTAAGTTATGATACAAGAAACAGGCTGACCGCTGTGATGGACCCACAGGGAAATAACAGCAGCCTGAATTATGATGCCAACGGGAATATTACTTCCGTTAATTTTCCCAATGGCGAAACAATCAATTATGTATATGACCAGTTAGACCGTGTTACCTCCATAAATGACATCAACGGCGCTATCGCAAATTTTAGTTACGACAGGAATAGTAATATAACCAACTATACAAATGGAAGCGGCGCTTACATTACCGCAGAATACGATAGCCTTGACAGGATAAAAAAAATTACTGATCCGTTGGGTAATTCTTATTTGCTGACTTATGACAGGAACAGCAACATTACATCAGTAACCGACCGTAATGGCTTTACAAGCAATTATATTTACGACAGTCTTGACCGTGTTAAAACCATAACGGATAATAATGGATTTACAATTACCCGGACTTATGACGCAGCCGGGAATATTATTTATTTAAAAGACCAGAATAATAATATTACCAATTATACGTACGATAATTTGAACAGGGTGAAAAGGACCACTTATCCCGATGCCCGTTTTCTGGAGTACACGTATAACAACAAAGGGAATATTATTACTAAACGACTTACCGACGGCACCAATATTAATTTCACTTACGACTCCCTGAACCGGATTATTACAAAAACGCTGCCGGATGGCGATGTATATAGTTATACCTACGATGCATTGGGAAGAGTGCTGTCGGCTGCCAACAATACAGGTACAGTTAATATAGCCTATGATGCACTGAACCGGGTTATTTCAGAATCTTTTAATGGCAGAACGGTAAATTATGCATACAATATTTCCGGCCGCACACAAACAACCATCTACCCCGACAGTACCTCGATTACTAAAAACTTTGATACCCGGAACCGCCTGGTAAGTATTTCCAGAAACAATTCAGTATTGGTAAGCTATCAATACAATAACCTCAACCAGGTAATTACCAAAACATTTTCAAATGGTATAACAACCAATATGCAGTATGATTTTGCAAACCGGTTATCTAATTTTTCAACTGCAGGCGGCGCTTTTCAGAACACAGGATTTTCCTATAACAACGAACAGAATAAAACAGTCATCGAACGATTTAATAACCCGGCAAAGTCAGAACAATTTACTTATGACAATGGCCGCAGGCTTACCAACTATAAGAGAGGTATTATTGGCGGCACGCCAATTATACAGAACACGTACACCTATGATGCGTTGGGAAACAGAACTGCTGCAAATTTAAATGGTGTAAACACAACTTATACCGGCAACAATCTGAACCAACTGACCAACAGCAACAATGGCACACAGAATATTAATTTTACGTATGACAATAACGGCAACCTTACTTATGACGGGCTTTTTTATAAGGCCTACGATGCAGAAAAAAGATTAGTGAAAGACTCGTCATCACCTGCAAATGTTTTGACCTATCAATATGATGCATTTAACAGAAGGGTAAGAAAAAACATGAACGGGAATATCCTCAACTATACTTATTCCGGGATTAAGCCAATAGAAGAAAGGGACAATGCCACCGGAAATATTATCAACAAGACCGTTTTCTCAAATTTTCTCACTCCGCTGGTAAATGAAAAGAACAATACTTCTTTTTATTATCATCAAAACGAACTTAACTCCGTGGAAGCCATTTCCACACAGCAAGGAAGGTTGCTGGAAAGATATGAATATGATGCCTATGGAAAAATGAGTATTCATGATTCATTGAATAATCCCCTTCCTGGTTCACTGGCGGGCAACCATTTTGGTTTTACCGGCCAGGTATATGACAGTGCCACCGGCAATTATAAATTTTTCTTCCGGGAATATAATCCTTCAACAGGATTATTTAACCAGCGGGACCTCATTGGCTATGCTGATGGTATGGGTATGTACCAGTATGTGCATAATAACCCGGCGAATGGGGTTGATATTTTTGGGTTGGAGTGTGATGGCCAGGAGAAAACCACCATTGACAAAATTGAAACAACAGAAAGTTGGTTAAACGGAATTGGTGGTTGGGTAGAAAAAGTTGCTGGAGTGCCCATGAATGATCTTAAAACTCGTGAAAAATACCTGGAAGAACTTGCTGATTTTTATTGGAAGTCAGGGAATGTGAAAGCTGAAAAAGCGGTTGTAAAAGAATTAAAACAGGTTGTAAATGGCATAAATGCCCTTAAAGATGGAAAACTGGCTAAAACCGTAAGCGGTTTAGGAAAACTGGGATTTGGGTTAAACGCAGTTGATGCAGTCATTAAAGGTCACAAATTCGGAGATGCTATAAACAATTATAATAACGGCACGATTGACGGCTACCAACTGACAAAATCAGGAGCTAATCTGGCGCAAAGTGGCCTTGGATTTACACCGGCCGGGGGAATTTACAACCTGTTTGATTTTGCACAGGAAAAAGCAACAAGTGCACTCACTGGTGGCAACGGTCAAAGCATGAATGATAATGCAGAATATGCCGGACAATTTTATGGAGACCCATTTTGGAGTTGGTGGGATAGCCAGGATAGTAAAGTCATTCCGGAAGAAAGGTCTGAATCAGGAATGTCGTGGCAAAACAGCCAAAGGTTCATGCGGATCAGAAAGGGGCTTGAAAATAAAGTCTTCACTAATCCTCGTCCCAAACCCAACTGCCCTCAAAATGGCAGCCCCGGCGGCACTTTAAAAAATAATCCCAAATCTCCAGGTACTACTAAACCTGTTATTGCAGTTGGTCCCAAAGACCCCAATGAGATCATTGGCCCCGATGGGCAACCCAACAAACATTGGGTGAGTGTAAAGGACAGGTTGCCTTATACGATCTTATATGAGAATGATTCAACAGCCAGTGCACCTGCCAAATTTGTACGCATTACTTTGCCCATTGAACCTAAACAGGATGCAGCTACTTTCCAGCTGGGTAATTTCGGTTTCAATAACCAAACATTTGCCGTGCCACCCAGCCTGGCATCTTACTACCAGCGTTTAGATTGCAGGGATTCGCTGGGATTGTATGTAGACATTACCGCAGGTTACGATCAGATCAATCATGTTGCTTTCTGGGAATTTCAATCCATTGACCCCATTACACTGCAGCCTCCTGTTGATCCGTTAGTTGGATTTTTATTATTGCAGGACAGCACCCAGCCCTTTTACGGACACGGTTTTGTGAACTTTAGCATCAAACCCGTTCAAACCGCAATTACATTAGATACCATTGGCGCCAGGGCCGCTATTGTGTTTGATCTTAATGATACCATATCTACCAATATTCATACGAATACCATTGATGCCTTTGCGCCCACCAGTCACATGAATGCATTGCCTGCAAACACTACTAACCCGATCACGATCAGCTGGACAGGGGTGGATGATACCGGTGGCTGCGGAATAGCGTATTATACCATTTATGTATCTACCGACCAGGTCAACTACAGCGTGCTCATACCAAGGATCAGCCGCAATGACACTACGTTGTTCTTACCGCCGGATTCCAGTTATTGTTTCTTTGTGCTGGCAACCGACAGTGTGGGTAATAAAGAAACGCTCAGGCCGGGAGAAATAAAATGCACTTATGTGGGCCCGCCTTTACCGGTAACCTGGCTTTATTTTAGGGGTAAAACAGTTTCAAAGGATAATATTTTAGACTGGGCAACAGCGAATGAACAAAACAGCAAACAGTTTGATGTGGAGCGGAGTCTGAACGGTACATCATTCAGCCGGATCGGGATTGTAAATGCAGCCGGTAACAGTAACCAAACCAATACCTATCAATACACCGATCATGATATAGACAGGCTTAACAGCGAGGTAATGTTCTACCGGTTAAAACAAATTGATGTTGACGGGAAATTCAAATACAGTAACATAGTGCGGTTAAGGTATACGGAAAAGAATACAGCCAATACCATTGTTTATCCAAATCCAACGCCGGGGCTGGTCACCATTCTTGTTGGCGATAATTCATTGGTTGGCACGATGGCTGCTTTGTATGATATGAACGGGAGGCTTATGGAAAGCATAAAGATCAACGCAAACAGTCAGCAGGTTAATCTGGGTAAATATGTAAACGGTACCTATTTCATCAAACTAAATAATGGTGAAGTGCTGCGAATCATTAAGCAATAAAACGGGATAGCAAACATGTATGCTGTAAAGAAAGGCATGGCAATTATTTTGATCCTTTTGCTGCTAATCCTATTGGGTTAAAGCAGAACTGGCATCTGAAAAATACATTCACCCGGGTACCGCCTGTATTTACGCCAGGACTCCTTGATATAATATTCCAGTTTGGATTTTTATTTAGCCACCGAAAATGGCCAAAAAAATTGAATATTTAAAATGAATAGTGCTATATTTAAGTCATCGATAAGCAATATCGTATCTCTGCTCACTGGAAAAATACTTCTGCCACATAAAATAACAGTTGAAATGAATGCCAGGTGGATTGCTGTAATCACAGCTAATTCTCTGTCGTTGCCGTCCCCTCTTTTTTCTGATTTCCTATGCCAGAAACCGGCTATTTTGTACCCCATTACACATTTCTCTTACTTATTAATAAAACCTTTAAACAATGAGCACAACTATTGAACGGTATGTCATCCGGCATATCTCAGGTACCAAAGCAAACCAGGTTGAAGAATTTGATTTTAACAAAGGGGAATTGACCATCGGTCGTTTATCCGGCAGTGATATCCAGTATGACCCCGAGCAGGAAGTGATCGTGAGCCGGGAACATGGAAAGGTGGTGAAGGTAAGTTCCGACCCCCCCCGTTTCAGCATCAATGATAATAACAGCCGCAACGGTATCTTTGTTAACAAGATGAGGGTGAAAGGTTCGGCCACGCTTCATCCAGGCGATGAAGTACAGTTGGGAAGCAATGGCCCTGTTTTTACTTTTGATATCTATCCAAGACCTCAGGATATGATGATGGAAACAAAAGTGATGGATATTCCAACATCCATTAAAGCAACCACTGTTTCCGACGTAACACAAACCGCCGCGTCATCCGAACCGGTTAAAACCGGCCTGGGCAAACAAACCGTAGAAAGAATGCTGGTTGCTGAAAGAAAAAAATCATTCAGCAATATGGCTTATGTCATCGGTGGTTTGATCATCGTACTGGGTGCGATGGGTTATTTCTTCCGGGATAAGATCTTTGGTAAGAATACCACAACGGTTGTGAATGTAGGAGATTCAACTTTAAAAAATAAAAAGGCTCCTGATGTAATTGCCAGGGAAAATATTGATAAGGTGGTGCAGATAGAATTTGGCTGGCAATTATTTGATGCCAACTCGGGTCAGGAATTATGGCACCAGTATATGGCGGTTAAAGACGCAGCCGGCCAAACAACTTACCGTGCCGTATATATTGAAAACAACCGGGGCGAGATCGAACCATTTCTTGATCTGCAGAAAAATGTCCAGCTGGGTGTACCGCTTGGCATAGCAGGGGCATCGGGTTCAGGCTTTGTGGTGTCGGCTGATGGGTTTATACTCACCAACAGGCATGTGGCTGCAAGCTGGAACACCCGTTACGGCTTTCCGGATTTTGCGTTCCCGGGATTGTTGATACGGAATATTAACGGTAAAAGCCAGGTTGATCCCAATTACCAGGTGCAGCCACAGGATGTGGGATCTTATGTTCCTGCTACGGCCACGATGGTGGGAGGTCGCCCTGCCAATGAAGGATCGGTAAAAGGGAAAAATACCTACATGAATGTGATATTTGCCAACACGGCATTACGCAGGCCTGTTCAGTCATCCACTCCTTCCGACCAGCATGATGTGGCCATGATAAAAGTGGAACTGCCAACGTCTCTTTCACCGGTGACGATGAAGGATAATTATGATGCTGTAAAGCCAGGTCAAACGGTTACTGTTATGGGCTACCCGGGCGTGGCGCCTGATCAATACGTGGTGCGTAAATCAAATGATCCTTTCAACCCAAAGAGCCAGGTAACCACCATACCTACCCCTACAGTAACCACAGGAAACATTGGAAGGATCGTTCCGGCCAGTTCAGAAAAAACGAATATATATAGCGGATTCGGTGACTCGTACCAGCTTACCATCAATGCAACAGGTGGAGGAAACAGCGGTGGCCCGATGTATGACGATGAAGGGAATGTAATAGGAATTTATTATGCCGGGAAATCGGATGCAAGAGGTACCCAGATATCTTTTGCCGTACCAATTAAGTATGGGATGGAATTGATGGGAATAAAAAAGGTACAGTAAACAGATAAGCATATTACAGCATCGTTTTTTAACCGGGCTTAAACATGGGGTTCACTTACGGACAGATAACAGAAATAGCCGGGTACCACCTGACCGATCGTATCGGGTCAGGTGGTATGGGCGATGTTTATAAGGGATATAACAAGGCCCTGCAGCGGTTGGCGGCAGTAAAAATCCTGCACCAGAAAGAGATGGCTGAACGTTTCCGGAACGAAGCTTATATCCAGGCTTCGGTAAGTCATCCAAACATCGCATGCATGTATGAGTACATCGTTTCCCGGGGTATACCCTGCATCATCATGGAATATGTGGAAGGCGAAAACCTCGACAGTTACCTCCACCGAAAAGGAAAACTAACCAACCAGGAGGCAGAAGTGATTATCCGCCAGGTGGCATCGGCACTGGCATACCTGCATAAAAAGGATATTGTTCACCGCGATATTAAGCCGCAGAATTTTAAAATTAATTCCAATGGTAAGGTCACTATGCTTGACTTTGGGATAGCCAAGGCAAAATATACACCCAAACTAACGCAACAGGGCTTTGCCGTCGGTACTACCGAATACATGGCCCCGGAGCAGTTTCAGCAACAGGCAGATAGGAGATCAGATATTTGGAGCCTGGGCGTATTGGCATATGAACTGGTAACCGGTTATCTTCCTTTTGAAGCAAATAACCCGGTGACCCTGCGTTCCAAAATTGAAAAAGGAACATTTACCAACCCTAATATAATGGTGCCGCAGATTTCTGATAAGCTGAACCTGGTCATTGAAAAAAGCCTGCGCCTAAATCCCGCCGGCCGCATAACAGCCGGGGAAATTGAACGCATCTTAAATGACCACCATGCAAAGCATGCCTTGAAGGGGAATAAAGGGTCGTTAAAAATTGAGTGGAACCGGAAAAATACTTTCATAGCCGGGGGTGTATTAATGTTCATTATAGTCATGGTCCTTATCCTTGTTCAGCCAGCAGGGGAAAACAAAGGGCAGAATGTAAAAAAGGAAGAGCAGGCTGCTACGGAAACGCAAAAGTTGATGATCAGTTCACCGAATGCACCCAATGCCTATATTGTTTTTCCGGATGGCAGCACAAAAAAACTTCCATACGAGATCAACGGGAGTGAAGGGCAGAATTTTCAGTTCACCATCCAGGCTGAAGGATATGTTTCCCGGGAGATAGAAGTACCTATCACCACCCGGCGGAAATCGTATGAATATAATCTTGAAAAAATAACGGAATAAAAAATGAGCTGGTTCAAACTTTTTGGAAAAAAAAC
Organism: Chitinophagaceae bacterium; assembly: GCA_016710165.1. Classification (NCBI taxonomy): domain Bacteria; kingdom Pseudomonadati; phylum Bacteroidota; class Chitinophagia; order Chitinophagales; family Chitinophagaceae; species Chitinophagaceae bacterium. Next base: position 270,188 of record JADJLJ010000004.1, read on the forward strand.
AAAGCAGGCCGTTCCGGAAAACAGCAACGGTTCATTTGAATCGGGAGACCTGCGGGTGATCGTATTATCCGACATGGGTAATATCCGTACCAATAATGAAGACACGGGAATGTTTTACAAAGTGACTGATGAGCATGTCATCCGGGAAAAAGGATACCTGCTGATTGTTGCAGATGGAATGGGCGGCCACCAGGCTGGTGAAGTGGCAAGCAGGATGGCAGGTGATATCATCAGCAGGGAATATTTCAATCAAACCGGTAATGGCGGTGTAGAGAAAAACCTGGCAAGGGTCTTTGCACTTGCCAATAAAAGTATTTTTGAAAAGGCGCGGTCACAAAAGGCTTATAATGGTATGGGTACCACCTGTACTGCGCTGGTTGTCATTGACAAGACAGTGTATTATGCCCACGTGGGTGACAGCAGGGCTTATATGCAGAAGGGAGATTCGATCGTACAGATCACCGAGGACCATACCTTTGTACAGGAACTGGTTAAGAACGGCGATATAACTGCCGACGAAGCAGCAAGCCATCCCAAACGTAACATCCTTACCAATGCCATGGGAACAAAACCCGAACTGAGGATCGATACTGGAAAATGCCCGTTGAGTTTTGAAAACAACGACCGGCTCCTCATTTGTTCAGATGGTTTGTATGATTATCTCAGTAATGAAGAGTTGAAAGAGATATTGCAGAAAGAAGGATTAAAAAATGCAGCAGGGTTTATGGTAAACCAGGCCAAAGCAAGAGGAGGACATGATAATATAACGGTGGTTCTGGCCGAAAGGGCAGCAATCAATAATGAGCCCGAAAACGGATTAAAATTAACCAGGGATGTTGAATTACCTAAACTTACGAGGGATGCAGATCTGCCTTCTGATACCTCACCAGCATAATTATGATCGGACAAAAAATACATAACTACCAGATTAATGCTCACCTTGGCCAGGGCGGCATGGGTAATGTTTACCGTGCCACCGACACCATGCTGGGCAGGGAAGTGGCATTAAAGATGCTTCATCCGCAACTTACCATGCAAGCCCAGTTCCTGGAGCGGTTTAAAAAAGAAGCCAGGGTGCTTGCACAATTACTACATCCAAACATTGCGGTCATTTACAATTTCATTGAACAGGGAGGAAATCACTTCATGGTGATGGAATACGTGGAAGGAACAAACCTGGATGATCTTTTAAAAAAACATAAGGCATTGCCACCGGAATTTGTTGTACCCGTATTCATACAGGCATTGGAGGGACTGCAGCATGCGCACCGTAAAAATATTTTTCACCGGGATATCAAGCCATCCAACCTGATGCTGACGCCGGATGGGACCCTTAAACTGATGGACTTTGGTATTGCCAAGGTTGCCGGCGAACAGAAAATGACCCAGGTAAACAAGATTGTAGGTACGGTAGAATTCATGGCACCGGAACTGATCCAGGGGAAAGACGCTTCTGCTGCATCAGATATTTATGCCGCCGGTATCACCATGTATGAAATGCTGTCTGGTAAACTGCCGTTCGAAAGCGATACAGATTTTAACCTGATGCAGGCCATCCTGAAAGAAAAAGTAAAATCGCCGGATAAATTTAATACTTCGGTCCCTAAAGCCCTGGCAGATATTGTCATGAAAGCGCTTGAAAAAAATCCAGCCAGCCGTTATGCCGATGCCCGGTCATTTCAACAGGCATTGATGGCGGCTTTCCCCCGTTTCAGGGAAGTAAGCCTGGGTAGATTACTGGCAACTTCAGCAGGGCTTTCAAGAGCAATGGATCCCGCACAGATCAGCGGTGACAAACTTACCGCAGAGAACATAAACACAAAAACTGAACCGTGGAAGCAAACCGGGGCAGTTCTGGAATCATGGAAAGAGAAAATCTTACGGAATAAGAAAGCATATTTTCTTGGCGTAGCAGTTTTGATCTTCCTGCTCTTTGTAATGGGAATATTATTCGACCGGAATGATACAAAGAACCTGCAGGCAGGCAACAGCATGAATACAGCGGAAAACAGTATTTCAGGAGATACCAATAACAGCAGTGTGCCCGCGAATATTATTCAGCAAGGTCCGGCAAATGAACCACCAACCGTACAGAACGTTCCGGAAAATAAACCTGTTCCTGAAGTTAAGCCGGTTACTGAAAAACCCAAAGAGAAGAAAGTGGATGTAATTACAAAGGAACCGGTTCCAAAGAGAGAGGAAGCCATACGGGAAGAAAAAGTTGTCCCCGTAGAAAAAAAAGAAGAGAAAAAGGACATTTACATCAATGCAAAGGTAGAAGTTGAACTTACCCTGCGTACAGACCTGGGCAATGCAGAAGAGCGGAAAGACATACCGGTAAGTTTTTCAGTGAGCTATCCCGTGGTGTATGACGGGGTAACCATCATCCGGCAGGGCGCCACCGCAAGCGGCACCATCAAACTCGGGAAAGTGCTTACTGATATAGAGATCAGTTCTGTCACTGCTGCCAACGGGCAGCAGATCCGGCTGAAAGCATCGAAAGGGCATGGTAAAAGAAATGAAATTACTTCCAACCGGGATTATACGGCTATTATTCAGCCGGGAACGAGGTTGAGTTTTTAGGGAACACTATAATCTTCTGAATCAGGGTTATTTTATATCAAAATCAACCACCACCTTCTCCGTTTTGGGATGTGACTGGCAGGTAAGTATAAATCCCTGTTCCACTTCTTCATGCTCCAGCCCCCAGTTAACGTCCATTTCCACTTCTCCTTCCAGGAGTTTTGCCTTGCAGGTACAGCATACGCCCCCCTTACAGGCAAAAGGAAGATCAGCTCCCTGTTTCAGCGCAGCGTCCAGGATGCTGTCGTTATCAAAGCCCAGGTCAAAATCAAAGCTTCTGCCATCCAGTTTAATGCTGATATGGCTTTTTGGCCCTGAATTATTTGTGTCCGGTACATGGCGATTTGTTACCTGCTTTTGGCCGGGGGTGGTGAACAGTTCAAAATGTATCTTCTTTTTATCAATGTGGATCTCTTCCAGGAAGTCCTTTACGCAAAAGATCATTTCCTCCGGGCCGCAGATAAAGATGTCGTCGGCAGTTTTGTAATCAACCAGTTTATTCAGTTCATTCAGTTTCCGGGTGTTTATTCTTCCGGAGTTGAGGGGAGCATCTGTCTTTTCCCGGCTAAGAATGTTTATAAAACTAAAGCGATTGAGATATTTATTTTTTAAACCTTCCAGTTCTTCGAAGAAAATGATCGAGTTGCGGCCTTTGTTGCCGAAAACCAGGGTAAAGCTGCTTTTAGGTTCAGCCTGCAGGGTTGTTTTGATGATGGAAATAACCGGCGTAATACCGCTTCCTGCAGCAAAGGCCAGGTATTGCTTTTCATTTCCCTTGTCCAGTTTTGTATTGAATTTACCTGTTGGCGGAAGTACTTCCAGCTCATCATTCACTTTCAGAACATCATTGGCAAACGAGGAGAATTTTCCATCTTCCACCTTTTTAATGGCAATGCGGAGCTCCTGTTCAAAAGGGGATGTGCAGATCGAATAGGACCGGCGAAGTTCTTCCCCGTCAATTGTTTTGCGGATGGTGATGTTTTGCCCATGCTCAAAAGAAAATTCAGTTTTCAGTTCCGCAGGTATCTCAAAAGCGACCGAGATACAATCCTGGGTTTCTTTTCTAACGTCCTTTACTTTCAGTGTGTGAAAATGAACTGCCATATAAATTATTTTGCTATTCCGTTTAATAATTGGTTCACCATATTAGCTTCCAGTGTTTCTGTGGTTATATTTTTTTTATGGTGCTGCCAGAACTCAAGTCCCCGTACGGCCGACAGAATGGTCAATACAGCAACGTAGGGGTCCGCTTTTTTCAATTCCCCGGCCTCCATTCCTTCTTCAACCAGTTTTACAAACCGTTTCTCATACCCCCTCCGCTGGTTTAAGAAATCGCCCAGCCAGGGTTCTTTCAAATGTTTCCATTCATGATTCGCCACATATACTTCGTCAAAGTCATTCAGCATCATCCCGATATGGAACCGGATGATATGCTCGATTTTTGATAATATACTCTTGCCGGTACTTTCTGTTGCATCCAGGTGTGTTGTGAAGGCACTGGCAACCTTAAAGCAAATGATCTGGAGTAATTCACTCTTTGAACCAATATGGTTGTACAGGCTTGGCGCTTCCACGCCGATCGATTCTGCCAGTTCTCTCATGGAAGCAGCTGTATATCCCTTTGTTTTGAAAAGAACGGCCGCCTTTTGTGTTATAGCCTCTTTTTTTGAGCTGTTTTTCCCAGGCTTTATTTTGGCCATCCGGTTTTTCAAACAAAACTAACACTTATTAGTTTTCGGCAGAATTTTTGTGATTGTTTTTTGTAGGTTCACTGGTTTTAAATGAGTGTAACGGCTGCTGATAAGCGTAAATCCATTGTTTACTATGTGTTTATAAGTGGTTGTTATTCTGATTTTAAGCCCTGGAGCCAGGGAAGGAGGGGGGCAAAAACAAATGATTATTTTTGTATATAGAAAAAGATGAGCAGAATCTGGAAAATAAATTATGATAATATTAAAAAAATACTAATTTTACAACCTGCTCAGTTATCTAACTCTCTCCAATCTTATTTAAAAACCGTTCCATAATATCATTTATGTAAGGACGCCAATTACCTAAACTATTTAAACATCCGTTTAATGTCATAATATTTTACCTTTTTTCTTGTGGTTTCAGAGGTAAGCAAGGCCGGAGATTTTTATCTCTGGCCATCTTTTTTATTGGACCTGCTGATCTCCGGGAAAAGGTAAATGAATGTCTAGCTGATAGCGCTGTTCAAAAAATCAACCAGCGGCTTCATTGCCTGGAACCTTTTGGCAGCTTCTTTTACGAAGTTCTTGTTTTGAACTTCCGCGTCGGTGAACGGGCTGGTTACAATGAAACTCTTCATTTTTATATAGGCAATGGCAGGGTTGCTGTCGTCATAATTCTTTGGGGGCCTGGTTAACGCTTCACCCTGCAATCCCCCAGGAAACATTTTTTTGAAGGATCTGCTTTCTACGGTTTTTTTCCATTCACCAAAGCTGTAATCAATTTCCTGGCGGATACCGGCAAGTACGGCCGGCTCAGGCATCCAGATCCCCCCGGCAGCAAAACTTTCACCCGGCTCTATGTGTAAATAATATCCTGCACCCAGGCCTTTCTTGCCATCTTTATTGAAGTAGGCGGCCATATTATGTTTATAGGGGTCTTTGTTCTTGCTGAACCGGACATCCCTGTTTATGCGGAAAATGCAGTTCTTTGCCTCCAGGTTTGCAATGGAAGGATCGAATGTGCCTGTGTTCCTGATAAGTTGCCCGGCCATCAATAGAAAATCATCCTTTGCAGCATCATACTGGTTACGGTTCTTGTCGAACCAGGTCTTGGTATTATTCTTTTTAAGGTCTTTCAGGAATCTGAGGGTTGAGGGTTGCAGCATTTGATTGAATTTTTGGAAAACGAATTTACAGAAAATAAAAAAGGGAACGGTATCACCCATTCCCATTCACCGGTTCCTGGTTACTTTATGCGGCCCCAGTTCTCGCCGCTTCGTATCCGGTACAGGGTCATTTCACTCACCTTATACCGGGCAGCAAGTTGTTTGTATGTGATGGTTCGTTTGGGGTCTTTCAGAATGTTCTTGATGGTCTTTACCTGGCTGGCATTGAGTTTCAGCCCGGTTGTTTTATTTGCCTGCCGTATCTTGTACGCTATTTTATCTGGGCTATCCTGCTGGTGGGTGCTCACCGTGTTGAGGGTTGCCCATGCAAGGTTTTTAAAATGGTTATCCTTTTTTTTGTGGTTGAGGTGAATAACATATTTATGTTTTGAAGAAGGCTTCTTACAGAACAACTTTGCCACTTCCCGGTGAATATAAATAGTGCCATTGCCATTTTTTACGTGGAGATTTAGTGTACGGTAGCCCGAAGTTATTGAGCCGCTTAAGAACTTACCGTCTTTTTCAACCGCTGTATTATAACTGGATGCCCTGCCATAGGATGATACGGCATATTTCTTCCGGAATTGTTTATGACCTTTAAAAAGTATCTGTTTCCAGATTTCGCCGGGATGTTTTTTAATCATAAGAGTATGATTTAAAATGATACCGGGCCAGCCCGATAGCCCGAATTGTAATAGGCTCCTTTTAAATATAATACTTTTTTTTGCTAAGTTGGTAGCATTTTTATGAATTCTTCTTCGGTGATGATCTTTACCGAGGCCAGTTTTTTGGCTTTCTCCAGTTTGCTTCCGGCATCTTCGCCTACCACCAGGTAATTCAGCTTACTGCTTACGCCCGAAAGGATCATTCCGCCATTCGCTTCCACCAGTGTCTCAGCCTCACTTCTTTTCAGTTTGGCAAGCGTGCCGGTGAACAGGAAAGACTGGCCAGAGAGGTTTCCGCCTTTAACCAGGTCTTTCTTCTCGTTTTTCAGCTGCACACCCAGTTTCTCCAGTTCTTTAAGTAAATGGATATTCTCTTTATTGTGGAAGAACCCATAGACTGTTTTAGCAACTTTAACGCCTACATCCTCCAGTTCCTGCAACTGCTCCTCCGTAAAATCACCAAACTGCAGCAGGTGTTCAACCGCATTGGCCAGGGTCTTTGCCGTGGTTTCTCCCACATAGCGTATGCCCAGGGCATAAATGATCCGGTGGAGGGGTTGCTTTTTTGAATCTTCAATGGCCTGCTGAAGTTTTGCAATTGACCGCTCGCCAAAGCCATCCAGTTTTTGAATTTCATCCCAGGGCAGGGTATATACACCGGGAATATCTTTTAAGAATCCCAACTCATAGAACTTCCGCACATTGGCTTCGCCAAAGTTCCGGATATCCATCGCATCCTTGCTTACAAAGTGAATGATGCCTTCCACGATCTGGGCGGGACAGGTTAGATTTATACAGCGCCATACTGCTTCGTCCTCCGGCTTGAATAACCCATTGCCGCAAACCGGGCAGTGGGTGGGGAACCTGATCTTCTTTTCATGGCCTTTTCTCAACTCAGCAAATGATCTTACGATCTGCGGAATGACATCGCCGCTGCGTTCAATGAGTATGGTATCGCCAAGTTTCAGGTCCTTGTCACTGATGTAATCCTCGTTATGGATGGAAATGCTGCTTACCGTAACACCACCTACCTGCACCGGTTCAATTTTAGCAACCGGTGTTACAGCGCCGGTACGGCCTACCTGGAATTCAACCGCAAGCAATTTGCTGGTGCCCTGCCTTGCTTTAAACTTGAAGGCAACCGCCCAGCGGGGATGATGCGATGTCATACCCAGTTTATCCTGCAGTTTAAGGTCATTTACCTTGATCACCATACCGTCAATTTCATATCCCAGGTTGTCCCTTTTTTTTTCAAATTCATGTACATGGCCGATCACGGCATCAATTCCCTTCAGTACTTTCATTTCTTTTTTGGGGCTGCGGAAACCAAGCTCCCATAGCATTTCAAGCATGCCGGAATGGGTTTGAGGCGCCAATTGCTCTTTACCAACAGCCAAATAACTTACGTGGTAGAGGAACGCCTCCAGGTTTCTCCTGCTCACTTCTGCGCTGTCTTTTATACGCAGCGAACCGGCGGCTGCATTGCGTGGATTGGCAAGCGGGGGGATCCCTTCTTCGATCAATGCATCATTATATGCCTTGAAATTATTCTTGTTCATCAGCACTTCGCCACGTATCTCCACCTGCTCTATTCCATACTCACTGAATTTTGCTGAAAGCGGGACGGATTTGATCTGTTTTATATTCAGGGTTATCTCGTCACCCACTTCTCCGTCGCCCCGGGTTGCCCCACGGGTAAGCAGGTCATTTTCATAAATAAGGGAGATGCTGGCGCCATCAAATTTTGGTTCCACGCAATACTCGATCAGGGCAAGGCCGGATAATTCCCTGGCCTTGCGGTCAAAATCAATAAGGTCATAAGCATTGTACGAATTATCAAGCGATAGCATCGGCACCAGGTGCTGCACTTTCGGGAAATCCTTTATCAATCCCTTGCCCACTCTTTGTGTTGGGGAATCTTCCGTAATGCTGTCGGGGTGTTCCTTTTCAAATCTTTCCAGCAACTTATAAAGGGAATCATATTCAAAATCACTGATCAGCGGATCATTCTGCACATAATACCGGTACTCATGAAAACGGAGGCAGTTCCTCAGCGCTTCTGCATTTTTCTTATTTACATCACCGTGTTCCGGATCTTTCGCCAACGAAAGCCATTCCCCGGTCTTTTTCTGTAATTCTCTGGTTTGTTTGGGATCGTACATAATCAGCATAGCTTCTTAAAGATAAAAAATAATCCTTCGGCATCCCGGTAGTTACCGGGACAGGATGCCATTCGTTTCATCAGGAGGGTTTCACCTGCTGCAGGTATTCCTTCAAAACAATTTTCAATTGCCTTTTTACAATGGCGCCCATGGTCTGGCACCGGGAGAAATAATGCGTGTTGAAGTGTACGTTCAGTTCTTCCTTCAGCATTTTTATTTTGTAGTTGTCCGAGATCTCATCTTTGGCCATGATGTTGAGCATTTCCAGCAACTGCCTGCGGCTGGCAAATGCCCGGTGGGCCATGGCGGTACGTTCTTCGGCCTGGTATTGTTCGATCACTTCCGGGCTGAGGGTTTTTAATACCAGTTCAACGTACTCGTAATTCTCTTTGTAAAACTGGGGCAGGTACAGGTTCTTTCTTCCTTCATAACTCTGCTGGTCAAAATCAATGGAACGGATGCGGTATTGGTAGTCTTCAATATCAGGGGTGATGTCTATCACAAAATTGTAACTCCGCATATCGCCCAGTAATCTTGCGAAACACCGTTCGTTGAACTTTACAAACTCTTTGGCAATGCGTATCTTGTTTGTTTCCGGTTCTTCGAGGTAATCTTCCAGGAAAACATCGCCGGGTATGCCGGGTATGTGCTCTTCCACCAGGGTATTCCGGTGGTATAAGAACGTGATGCGGTTGGGACTGAGCAGGTGTTCCAGCTCCAGCCCGTAAATACGGGATGCATCTGCCGCCTTCACATAATAATGATCGTAATTATCGTTGATGCGGTTGATGATGCGGATCCGGAACGGCATGCTGTTGCCGAATTCGCAGAAATCTATCCGCTCCACGTCAAGGTGCTTGATAAAACTCAGGTTGCCTTCGGTTTTCAGTGTTGCATAGGTTTTTATCAGGCCTTCTTTTAAGAATTCCATTTCTTTCAGGTCGTACACGGCTGTTTCCCAATGGGTGAGTTTCCCTTTCTTGTTCCGTAAAGCGGTGCTGTGGCGGTAATTCAGCAGGTCTTTGTAAGAAACCGGCAATGCAACATCCCGGCCGTATTGGTGCAGGTATTTCTGCAACCGCTCATTCACCGGGAAGAGGTCTTTCTTCATCAGCGGCTTGTCCGGCTCATTATTTATCCTGGCATTGATGATCTTGTCGAACTGCATGTTGTAAAGATACGGTTGAAAACCTCACCCCCAACCCCCTCTCCAATGGGGAGAGGGGGCTTCAGAGTATGTTGGTGCAGCAGGAACCCATTCCGCCCATTCTGTTTAGTAAAGGGTAGCGCCATCAATTCAATTATCCTATTTTTGAAAAATAATCAACTGCCATGACTTTTAAAAACACCAGCACCCGATCATTTTTAACCTTGCCTGCCGGCAGGCAGGTTTTTCCTTGTTCGTTATTCTTTCCGCTTCCTGCAAGTTTCGCCAGAAGGCCGACCTGATCATTCATCATGCCACCATCTATACGGTGGATGAAAGATTTTCTGTGGCAGAAGCCATAGCAATACGGGATGGAAGGATTGTTGAGGTGGGAAAGAACGATGATATACTGAAGCAATACGAATCGGACCTGGTGGAAGATGCCAAGGGGAAAACAATATTCCCGGGCTTTATTGATGCCCATGCGCATTTTGTGGGATACGGGTTCAGCCTGCAAACCGTAGATCTTGTTGGCACCGGAAGCTGGGAAGAGGTATTGAACCGCTGCCAGGATTTTGCAAAGAACCTGCCGCCGGGCATATGGCTTACCGGGAGGGGCTGGGACCAGAATGACTGGGCCGTAAAAGACTTTCCATCCAATGAAAAACTGAATGAATTATTTCCCGGCCGCCCGGTGCTTTTGAACAGGATCGATGGACATGCTGCCATTGCCAACAATAAAGCGCTTGAAACAGCCGGGATAAGACCCGGTGATAAACTGGAGGGTGGGGAGATCGAAGTAAAGAGCGGCAAACTAACCGGTATACTGGTTGATAATGCAGTAGACCTGGTTTCTGCCAAAGTACCCGGTCCGGATGATGCCCGTGCGAAAGAGGCGTTGCTGCTGGCACAAAAGAACTGTTTTGCCACCGGGCTTACCGGCATTCATGATTGCGGACTGGATCATGAGACCGTGGAAAGGATACAGAAGCTGCAGCAAAGCGGCGACCTGAAAATGCGGATGTACGTCATGCTGAGCGATAATAAAAAGAATTTTGAATGGGCTTTTGCCAAAGGGAAAATAAAAACAGACCGGTTGACGGTGAGCGGATTTAAAGTGTATGCCGACGGTGCGTTGGGTTCCAGGGGAGCCTGTTTGCTGCAGCCATACACTGATAAACCCGATTGGTCAGGTTTCTTACTGAGTCCGCAGGCGCATTTTGATTCGGTGGCCAATATCATTTACCAGAAAGGATGGCAGATGTGCACCCATGCCATCGGCGACAGCGGCAACCGGACGATCCTGAATATCTATGCCAGGTATCTGAAAGGAAAAAATGACCTGCGCTGGCGCATAGAACATGCACAGGTGGTTGATCAAAATGATTTTAAAATATTCGGAGAGAATAATATCATTCCTTCTGTGCAGCCCACGCATGGCACATCCGATATGTACTGGGCCGGCGACCGTTTAGGCCCGGTACGGGTGAAAGGGGCATATGCTTACCAGCAATTACTGAAAGAAAACAACTGGATACCGTTGGGCACGGATTTCCCGGTGGAAGACATCAGCACGTTTAAAACATTTTTTGCTGCGGTGGTAAGGCAGGATGCAAAAGGTTTTCCGGGAGGAGGTTACCAAATGGAGAATGCACTGACAAGGGAGCAAACCATCCGGGGCATGACCATCTGGGCAGCCAAAGCAGCTTTTGAAGAAAAACAAAAAGGAAGCCTGGAGAAAGGAAAGTTCGCCGATTTTATTATACTGGATACAGACCTGATGAATTGTAAAGAATCAGCGATCTTAAAGACAAAAGTATTGGCTACCTACGTTAATGGAGAGAGGGTCTATGGAAGATAACCTTTTAGTTAACTAACCTTAAACAAATAACTGACCTAAGGTCTGATTCAGGGGGAGATTTAAATCAATAAACTTTACATCCAAAAAATTACGACTTGTTAATGGGTTAATATATTTTCTTAAACTATTTAAGTCCTTTGAAATAACTGCATCAATTTTCTTGGTTTTGATCTGAGCTAAAATCTTTACATCGTTTGCAATAATTCTTCTATTGTAGCCTTGAATATTGCTGTTGTCACCAATTAATTCTTTATGGAAAGAACCAGCAGCTTCTCCATCAAGAAATCAAAAGTCTCTATTTGTATGTTGTTTAAGGGAAGGTTTGCGTCCAACAGCGTATTCTGCTACGGCAATTGTAGAAATATGCATGGTTATTTTTTCTGTTATAAAATATTTGTAATAATCAAGTGCATTTTGATGTAATGGGTCACTTTTATCCATTAGCGGAACAAATGATGTATCAAGCTATCACACTATAAAGCCTAACTTATTCAGAATACCCCTCTTATGTCTGATAACCACTCATCTTTATCTTTACATTCTTCCAATTTTTGAAGCTTTTTCAATTAGTTTTTTAGCGCTATTTCATCATATTCTGTTTGGTAAGTAAGGCGAAACCAATTAATGTGAGATCTTTTAAAGAACCAGTTTGTAGGTTTTGCTTTCCTTCGTATATCTGGAAAAGTTTATTGGTTCCGGTTGTAAGTTGTTCTTCTGTAGCGTCAACTACTAGTTTTCCGTATCGGTCAGTAAGAATATGTAAATTGACCTTGTTAAGCCCACCTTCTTCATATATTTTTCCATATAGATAAAGGCTGGTAGTTATCCATTCTGTCTGAGGTGCTATGTATTGAGATTCTTTAGTGATTTTAATAAATTCCTGATCTGTTGAAATAGAAGAAGCTATTGAGTATTGCCTTCCTGTTGTATAGGCCTTTCTCTGCCATTTATCAATAATGGAAGCTTGTTTTATATCTAATAAATCAACATTTCCTTTGTTTGCCAACTTCACTCATTAATGCTGTAAACATTATAGCTTTAGCCGCTGGGATAAAAAAAATATTTTTTACAGAACCATCTTTTACTTCATATGAGACTTTTGGCCTTTCTTCTTTTTCTGACTTAGAAGGGAATAATAATGTTTCCACATCACTTAATAACTCCTTGGTTTCAGCAATATCAATGTCTCGTGGGTTTAAATTTCCTCAGCAGTTTTACCATAAATAATAATTGATATGTAACTATTGCTTCCATGAGTTTTAACAACCAATAAGGGATTATTAATTTGTCAACCTATACATTAACAATCCCATTCTTAATTGCATACATCACCAGTCCCACCCTTGTTTTTACATGCAGTTTTTCAAACAGTACATCCCGGTAGCCGTCGATGGTACGTGGGCTTACAAACATCTTATCCGCAATTTCCTTGTAGGTGAGTTCGGTACAACTGTATTTAAGGAATTCGGTTTCCCGGTCATTCAGCGGAACCAGGTTCTTCAATCCTTCGCCATCATCATCCATCTTATTGATGGCATGCATCAGTTTGCCGCTCACCAGGTCGCTGTAGTAAAACCCTTTGTCCATTAAGGCGTGAATGGCTGCTTTCAGTTCGGCCGGTTCACTGTCTTTTAATATATATCCCCGGGCGCCGCATTTAAGCATCCGGATGATGGAGGTTTCGTTATCGTACATACTGAGGGCAAGGACTTTTACATCGGGGTGGTTTGTTTTGAGCCATTGGGTGGTCTGGAAGCCATCCATTTCGGGCATATTGATGTCCATGAGGACAATTTCAGGCAGGTTCTTTTTATCTAATTTTTCCTGGAATTCCTTGCCATTGTTGGCTTCAAATAGTACCGTATTGCCAAGGCTTTCCACTAATTGGGCAAGGCTGATGCGGAGGAGTGAGTGATCATCTGCTAAAGCAATGGATGGCATAGTGATGGTATATTAAATTCTGAATGAAAATAATACTTTAAAGGGAGAAAAGGTAAAAAACACCTGGGGAGAATGTTATGAGTTGCAGGGTCATTTTTCCGGATTTTTAGATATATTTATAACAGGTTGCAAATTTGCAACACCATTATTAACCTAAAAAATTTTATCATGACAAAGAAAAAGCAGCTCCTAAACCAAGGATCCCTTCAAAATCTAAAGGCTGCGCCTAAAAAGCCAAGAATTCCTTCAAAATCTAAAAAAGCTTCTGGAGTAAAACCTCCGGAAAGAGTTCCGTCAAAGTCAAAAAAAGCTAAGGCAAAGAAGCCAAGGATCCCTTCAAAATCCAAGAAATAATATATTTCTTGCTGAACTTATTTGAATTCCAAATAGACAGGGATAAATTGACTCCACAATGTTTTCTTGGAAAATGCTATCTCAAACTTAGCATTATGTTTATAAAAGTAGCGGTAATAATCCCTGTCTATATCTTTTTTATTCTTGGGAAAATAGATTGAGAAACCGTTTATTCTTTCAATATTAATGTCTGCCATCTCAAAGTCATTTCCCACCCTGCGTGCAATGATATATTTGTTATTAATGACTTTCTAAATAATTTTTTAATAATTGCTTCATTTTATGATCCCTGTCAGCCAAAAAGTGAAATAAAGTATAACAGGTCAATTATGAATAAGGGATAAGGAAGGGGATTTCACCTTTTTCGAATATAAGGCTTGAAATTTCAGTTGAACTCTTTCTTGCCTTTTTTTATTAACGGATAGTAAGTTGCAGTATCTGTATTTATTATTCTCACCATATCGTTCACAGCATCTGCCAGGCTTTTGGCATAGCTTAAGTCACATGCGCTTACCACTACGTCATCCAGGTATTGCAGTTTATTTATTCTTCTGTATGTGTTTTCAATTGTCTCTATAAACAATTTTGCTAAATCCCTAGAGTCCGAGTCTGGTCTGGCAATTACCTTATTAAAGACACTAGCATAATCAAATCCATAAGCCCAAAAAGCCGTCTCGCATGCCACTAAATAATTTACGCAATCTTTAAAGGAAAACCCTGTCTCTGTCATCTGCATGAAACAGTTGACCATTATGAGAAGATCCACTTTCTGACCTTTAAAGCCCACTTTTATTGATTCAGCAAGTTCATCATTTGTTAAGATATCTGTTTCTTCTTTTACATCTGCCAGTTCGATATAACGGTCTACCTTTCCAAAAAAACCAACATTTTTAAAATCTTCTGAAAAAAGGTCACGGCCCTCTTTTTGTCGGTCCTTTTTGAGAAGAACCACATTTTCCATGTTAGCAATATCGTTATTGGTAACTTTGAACCGGACAGGGTGATCTTCGCTGGTTGCATTCAGGATAAAATTCTCAAGTTCGTTCAGGACATTAAATTTCATTGTATTGTCAAAAATAGGGTCTGCTTCCCATACACCAAACCCGGAGCCATGATCCCATGTATACAGCATTATTCTTTCCGATGGAAATTGTTGATGTATTTCAGAGAATATGGCGGTTAAATTTATTTTACTGCCTATATTGATCTGGCCATAATTTTTAAGTTCATTACTGTAGAAGCTGTTTCCTCCACCGGCTGGAACTATCTGAAATAATTTCGCTTCAATTTTCCGTTTCTTTCTACCCGTTTCCCCTGGGAGAATATGCATTCTTAAGATACAACACATTGCATTCATGAACATTCCACAGCATGGTTTCAAGAATGTTGATCAATACATTTACATGCTTGGTTAATTCTGAATCTATAGCATGCATAATGAAAAAGATGGTCCATTTTTTTTGCATATAATTTATTAACTTGTCAATACTATATAATGAAATTAAGAATTTTTATTACAAAGCAATTGCTTTTTTCCCTGCTCTGTGGTCTTCCCCTGCATTGCCTATTCCAATAATGATGAAAGGTACTATCCATTTAGAAAATACAGCCAGAAAGAAGGACTGAGTAGTTATAATATTAAAAAAGTCATAGAAGACCCTTATGGTTTCATTTGGATTGCAACTCAATCCGGATTAAACCGTTTTGATGGCAGGTCTTTCATAGTTTATGATAAATCTTCTCCAAATCCTGCCAGCCGGATCGTTGAAAATGATATAACAGACATCGTCATAGACAAGCAACGGAACCTTGCTTGGGTGTCTTCTGCAACCGGGGGGTTGAATGCAGTTGATCTTAGCACTTCAAAAGTTCAAATATCGGTCCCGTTAACAGGAAGGAATCTTATACTTACCAGCGATTGGATATTATCGATGCAACTTATTGGTGATGATATCTGGCTGGCAACAAATAATGGCTTGTCAGTGTATAACATAAGGAAAAATATAACGACCCACCAATGCATCATTCCTTTTCGGAAAATGCAAATGGAAAATTTTGTCATAAACCCTTACTGAGGCTAAATGAAGAGTTAATGGTTGCATCCGTAGAAAATTTTGGATTGGTTTTATAGTATAGTTACAAAGGAAATAGTTTATAAATATAATCTTGATAAAACCGGGTATAATCCTGGTAGTATGTTCGATATTGTTCAGAACCCAAAGGGGGTGTTTTTATTTCCACAAAAAATGGGCTGGCAAAGATCATGTTGGACCCAAAAGCTGGCATGAATAAAATAGAATTGTATACGCATAGTGATTATCTTTTTTATCTGGCACCAAATGAGTTCCATAGGGTTTGATAAAAACGGTACTCTTTGGTTCAGTAATGATGCCGGGCTTTCATAGCGAACAAGGAGAACAGAAAGGTCATTACAGTAAAAAGTTCGAGACTTGCTGCCGAAATTGACAAAGAGAACAGGATTACCGACATCTTTTTTGACAATAGCGATAATGTTTGGCTTTCTTCAATGCAGGGAGTTATGGTTTCAGCTAATAAGATCAGCCCATTTATTTCATACTCTTCTTTTAATAATGGTACACTTAAAATTAATCATACTTATGGCATTAGTCCATTTTCAGATGGCAGCCCGGTATATATTTGCACGGAAAGGGGGCTATACCTATCAGATAGGGCCCTGAAAACTGCAAGCTGTTTTGACAAGGCAACTGCCTACTATTCATCATTTTTTCTTAATACTAAGGTTCCCTTCTTTTGCACCTCGGGTGGTTTAAAGATACTTAGCAACAACAAAATGGCCGATCCTAGTTTATTTTATCCCGAATTAAAAGGAATTGAAAAAGAAAGATTTGGCGCAGTAATTAATGTGGATGACTCCCTGATCTACCTGGCAAGCTATATTGACAAAGGTCTTTGGATATGGGATCATAAAAAAAGTTCAGTAACCTATTTATTACCTCAGGACGCTTCAGATTCAAATGTGACAATGCAGATCAATTCCTTGTATGTAGATAAGGCCAAAAATGTATGGCTTACATGTAACCAGGCAATATTTGTTTGTATGCAGGGGAAAGGTTTAAAAAGAATGACCATTCACAATAATAAAGACTATAAAAAACAGCTATTTTTGACATGTGTGAGATCAGGGAGGTTATATGGTAGCCAGTTATGGAGAAGGTTTATTGATACTGGACTCGGAATTTAATTTAAAAAAACAGCTAACTGTATTGAACGGCCTTTCTAATAATGGCGTTTACAATCTTTATCCTGTAAGCGATACAATGGTCATTGTAAGCAGTAATTCAGGCATAT
Organism: Chitinophagaceae bacterium; assembly: GCA_016710165.1. Classification (NCBI taxonomy): domain Bacteria; kingdom Pseudomonadati; phylum Bacteroidota; class Chitinophagia; order Chitinophagales; family Chitinophagaceae; species Chitinophagaceae bacterium. The sequence goes on from JADJLJ010000004.1 coordinate 287,088, forward strand.
CCAGGATCAACACTGCCAATTATCAGGTAAACACTTACACTGAAGAAGATGGACTTGTGTCAAACAGTCTGGAGTTTAATTTCAATCCCGGGGCAACCCCTGGCCGTTTAAACTCGATATATGGTTTTACGATAGTAGAACCGCGCTACTTTTCAACTAGCCAAACTATTCCTAAAATATATATATCAGAAATAAAGATTGCAGCAGAGGACAATATCCGTGATATTAAAGATCTGGATTTATTAAGTATCCATTTCGAATACTACTATTCAAACAACTGTATATTTTCGGTGTCAATTACAGCAACCACAGCGAACTGTTTATCAATACAGAATTAAAGAGTTACATAGCAAATGGATAGAACTAGGTAATAATAACTGTTCAATTGGTTGGTTTGAATCCCGGCAGGTATCACCTGCAGGTAAAAGCTACAAATGAAGACGGTGTATAGGTGAACCCAAAGAATTAATATTAACCTTCCTGCCCAAATGGTACCAAACATGGTGGTTTAAGATACTTGTGTTTTTTGCCACAGCGGGCATCGTCTATGCCTTTTACCAGTACCGCATTGCACAGATAAAAGCAGCACGAAATACCCAAAACATTGCTACTGATCTGCACGATGATTTAGGCAGCACCCTCAATAGCGTAAAAGTATTACCAATCTTGCCATCAGTGGCGTGAAACAGGAAGAAACCTACAGCAAATAAAGAGAATCTGACCGAAGCCACCATGAGCTTGCGGGATATGATCTGGGTGCTGGATGATTCTCTGGATACTGTGGATGAACTGGTAACCCGACTTAAGCAGTTTGCCCTTCCCGTAGCCGCCGCCAGTAATATGGAGGCAGTTATAAAGGCCGACAGCGAAGTAAACAGTATCAAGTTAACGAAGGAGGAAAAACGGAACCTCTTCCTGGTATGTAAAGAAGCCATTAATAATAGCATAAAATACTCCGGGGCCACACAGATCAATGTGAATATTAAACCAGCTGGGAAAAAGATACAGGTAACCATCACCGACAACGGAAAAGGTTTTAATGTGGATGAGGTGAAGAAAGGGTATGGACTTAAGAATATGCAATACCGGGCAGGGCAGGTCAAGTATAAGGCTGTTACTAGTTCTGAGCAGGGTAAGGGAACCGTGGTTGATATTAAACCGGTTTAATTGCATTTCTTCGGGATATTGAATTACTGCGTTATTGTTTCATCTCTATTGTTTTATTCCGCCATCCGTATTAGTTGGGTATTCTTTCCCAATTTCCTCCTGCAAGACTACCGTTATTTGACGTTCATCAATCAGGTGTTTTAACGGGTAGTAAATCAACTCTTTTTGAAAACTTGTATCAATGCATAGTAAATATGCTTGAACAGATCATACAATTGGTAACCATGCTTTTCTGCTAAGCATGGTATGCGAACACATCGCAGATTTTGAAGCACTACCTAAATATGAGTCAACGGCTTGGTATCGGTGACACGATAACAAAATTTCAACCGATAATTTAAGAGCAAGCCCGTGCTTCCGGATACTTAAAATCAATGTTTGGTGCGGTATTCTTACGGCAGCGATTTTGAAAACCGACCTGATCAAAATATTCAATCAGATAAAAGGAGCACTGGTAAGACCATTGGGTGGAGTAGCCTGTCGGAATATGCAAAGGTAAAACCCAATGGTATGACAGCCCGACTATTTTCCTTATCGGGGATTATACTTACTGGTTGCTTCATCAGTTTTGGCTCTAAGTTCTGGCACGATTTGCTGGATATACTGTTAGAGATAAAAAATGCTAAAAGGGCTTTAACGCAAACCAATATCAAGCAATTATCAGGCACAACATTGGAATTTGAAAAACTAAGTCCAAACGAAAGGACCAGGTTTTAAAAGTGCTATCCAGACATTTTCAAACTACTGGGAAGCCTCTATCAGCAATTATAAACGAGTAGATGCAGGCAAAAAGATCACCAATAATCAACCAACGGAAAATAACTGCGTGAGATTCTATGTAGAGGATAAGGAATACAAAGGAAAAGTGACAAACCCGGTTCCTGAATATATCTACCTCGGAGGATTTAAAATACCAACCGATGTTATTGTAGATACAGGAGAAATGATACTGCATAACTGGAAAAACCCCGGCGATGGCAGCGCTTGTTATCTCCGGGAAAAGTGTTTCAAGAAAGAGAGCAAGGCTACCGGAACCATTTCGTTGAAAGTTAAAAAAAACATTGATGGAGTTGAAAGGTTCTTTGCCCTAAGTTGTTACCATGTGCTTTTCGACAATGAATTTTCAAATAGGAAAAATGAAATTCGAAATGCGGGGGAAGCCAGTATGCCCCGTACAATAAAAACACCCGGGGATGATATAACAGCTGCCGGTACACAAGTAGGCACAGTAGGGTGGGGAAAGATTGATGAGTATGTTGATGCAGGAGTTGCCTTGCTTGATGACCCTGATTCTTTGGAAGAAGAAATTGATTTCCTTGGAAAGCCCGTTGCAAAATATGCGGTGATTGCCAACGACGAAAATGCTCTTTCCGTAAGTTTCTGCGGAGCAAAATCGGGCCTGGTAAAAAATAAATTAATAAAGGGTTGTCACGCAATAAAACCTGTAAATACGCCCGCGGGAAGAATAGTGTTTAGTGACCTAATTCAGATTGAGCGATGCTCAGATTTTGGTGATTCCGGCGCCCCGGTCATTGATCAGAATAACCGGTTAATTGGAATTATTGAAGGGGGTGATAATTACTATACATACATAATCCCCATACAAAACATAATAAACCGAATCAAAATTACCCCTATACTAAATCAATAAATATGAAACGAAAGATCATAAAGCCAATATTGGCGGATATTTTGAATGGCAAGAAGATAAAACCCTTTCTTGGGCCTTTAAAATTTGAAAAAAAAGAAGGCAATGTTCTTCTTGTTGAGATCGGGGATAAAAAAACAGCAGATAAAATAGGCGAGCCAGTAATAATCAATCCGCAAACTTTCGATACAATCAAAGGGGTGCTGGATAAGGCAAAAGCGATCATTACATTCAATATTGATACTTACTATTCCATTGAGGATGACGATACGTTGCATATCAGTATGAAGATCAATAAGAAGGCTTCCCAGTTAATAGCAAGGCTGTGGAAGAAAAAGATGGCCAAACCAGAAGTTGAGCAAAACGGACCTGCAGAAAGCAGTATTAATTATCTTCAACTGGCTGAAAAAACTTAAATTGAGTTTAGGATTGGCAGACCTTTATCAAAACCCGAATTGTGCTGCGGAGATATTGATAATCCCTGCGATAGATCAGACTCATTGATATACAATAGAAATAAAATAATTTACTACGCAAATAGCAATGTTACAGTTTACTATAATCATAGAGGAGAAAGGAAGATAATCGATTACGAAGATATTATTGTAAGGGCCGGCCGGCCATTATCTTTCGAAATAAGGAATATAAACCCAGATGCTTTTAAAGTGGAAATATCTGATGCAGCCATCGCCTATGAGATTCATATAGATTCATTGCTGTATTTTTTACCTGGAGTAAGTGCAGACGGAATGGCTTTTCATGCTGCCGGTAAAGAACCAAAGTATGGAAAAAAAGACACTACCCGTGCCGTGCTACTAGTGGCATACCTTAACCTGAAAGAATTTTTCATGCACCTGCAAAACGGCTGTATATATGGGTTTAATGCCAATGTAAAAAGAAAAATGGAGGCCAAAAAACGGGTTGATTCATTTTTGTTGAAGCACCTCTATAGTGCCGGCAATACTGGCCTGGCTCAAACGTTGATCAGTCATCTGGATACGGCAGGTTCAAAAGAAGACAAAGAATTGTGTGAGAACCTGCTGAAATTATATAACAATCTACCTGCCTCTCATTACAGAATGATCACGCAGATCCCCGCCGTACTTAAAGACAAGGATAAGATTCAGTTTAAATTCAATATAGAGGCAAGAGAGAATACGCCATATATGTCGTTGGTTAAACAAAAACAATTGATGCATACATTGTGAAAAATTTCCGGATTGACGTAAGCAGCGGTTTGTATTATGCATTTAACCTGCAAAATAATAAGTATGTTGTAAGGGCCGACAGTATCGTGGGCAAAAATGCAGCCAATACAGCAGACAGTACCTTAAAAACCGGAAACAGCATCTTTAGGGAAGACTTGGGGAACGGGGACTTTGGCTTTGCAAGTTTCATTCATTTTTACAGACGCCATTCTCCATCGTTTAGTTGGGGAGGACATATAGGCGCTGGTGTAAGTCTTAACGACAGGGTAAGGCCAAGATACTTTGGCGGTATAAGTTTTATTTTTGGCAGAGATAATGCCAGGTTTGTTGTGAATGCAGGCATTGTTGGCGGAAATGTAGATAGAATAAGTGATCAATACCAAAAGAATGCAGACGGAACATTTAAGTGGATACCTACAACTGAAACATCGGTTGTTACAAAAACCAAGTTTGCAGTTCAGCCATTCGTAAGTGTAAAAGTTATAACCTGCCTTTCCGGTCTAAAGCAAAAGTCAACCTCAACAGTGGCTCCTCCGAGAAGAAAAAAAACAGATCCTAAAAGGAAAGAGGAGAAAAAGGATACTAAGTCAAAAGAAAATACGGAGATGGAACAACAATCATCTAGGCCAAAAAGAAGTTACCGGGAAGACCTTTTATAAAAACTAGGGAGTTTATTTTTTGAGAGATGATATGCTTTCAAATGCATTAAAGAAAGCGTTAAAAACGCTTAGCATCTGACTATTCCGCTGCGTATCCTGCCATTCTTTGATGAAAGCGGCTGCATGGTTTTTATTTCATTCTAGCTTAGGGCATTGCAGTAGTTATATTGAATCAACAAATTAATTAAATAATCAATAAAGAGTTCAGTTCCGTTCAAAAACTTGCGGCATCTGGGTATTGTAAAGCATGAATAACAATAATATTTTTAAGCAGCATTTGTTAACCTTAAAACCTGATTAAGCATGAAAAAGATCACTCTATTGCTTTTTGTGTCCCTTTGCACGACCGCTTTACTGGCACAAAAGGAAAAAAAGGAACCCTCCCCTGCAAAAAACATGGTGAAGCTGAACCTGACGGCGCTGGCATTCAAAAACATCAGCCTGCAGTACGAACGGGCTGTGGCAAAGAAGGTTACGGTGGCCGGAACCTTCCGGTATATGCCTACGGGGAGCATCCCTTTTAAAAGTACATTCATCACGATCGCCGATGACCCGGATACAGAACGCCAACTGAATAACCTGAAAGTGGGCAATATCGCCTTTATGCCTGAAGTACGGTTTTACTTCAGCAAAAAGCGCTTACCGGGATTTTACGGGCCTGTTTGGAAGCACGGCGAGGTATAGGCGCCGAAGTTCCTTTTGAATACGATGATGCCGGCATTCCAAAACCATTCCCATGAGCGGGAACATTACCACGATCACCGGCGGACTGTGATGATCGGGTCACAGTTCGAAGCTCGGCGGCCCGGTTTATTTAGACTGGTGGATACTGGGACCTGGTATGGTACTTCCAGCGGTAACCTGAGCGGGAAAAATCAATGAGCCCATCAGAACAACAGTCTTTGCGGGATGAACTGACCGATGTGGATATTCCCATGACCAAATTCACCTATACCGTGGATGCAAACAGGCTGCCATGGATATTAAAGGCCGCGTGGGCGGGCATCCGAGCTGGTATAAATATCGGGTTCGGTTCTGATCAGGCAGATATATAATTTATTGATGACAGCTTTTAGAAAGCTGTCATTTCTTCTGTTCTCCTCATCCTTCAGGAACAAAAATTCTGCCTTGGTTATCAGGAGATGCCGAAAGATATCAGTGCCAGCGATTCGAACCAGAAAACAAGCCGGTACCTGAGTACTTAACTCATCCAGCCAGATCATGCATACAGCAATGGCTGCAATGCAGGCGATCATGATGATGCCGCAAACCCGGGTAAACGATATTTGCGTTCCTCTTTTTTGCCGGGTAAGCTTTTTTGGCGGGGGTCTGTTTTCCGGAAGAGGTAAAGAGAGAAAAGCTGAAGACCGAAAAAAGCAGTACAGCAAAAACAAAGTGCATGCTGTGTACCACCCGGTTGCAACTGGTGGTGGGGAACAGGAGCCACTCCAGGGGCAAAAGACAGCCCAGGTTTGCGGTTATGCTGTCGGTCCTGTCATAGCCTTTGTAGGTCATTAAAAAGAAACCGAGTACGAACAGTACGCCCACCAGTATATCACCGGCTGTTCCGTTATCATAATAATCGCTTACCGAGAATTCAATGTTCAGCGTGCGGTTCGCAATTAGGTTTCCAATGATGAGCAGCAGGGGCAATAAAACCCCCGTGGCGCCTATTAGTATACGCAGGGCATAGTAGGAAATGATCTGGTCGTTTTTTTCAGGTGTTTTCACACCGGATATCATCAGGTCGTTTTGCATATGATGTTTTTTGGGGTTGGGGATAAAGCTGTGGTACTAAAAATAAACATTATTCACAGAACCGGCATACCGTCTTTTCACTCCCCGTAATCTCCGTTAATATACCCTTGATAGGCTTTTGTGTCCGTTGCATATTTGTATGGTGATCGGGGATGGTACCCAAAAGGGGTATTGATAGGGGCAGACACTTAATTTATTTTTAATTCATAAAGCAAATGGGAAGATCAGCAAAGCAACTCACCAAACGGGAACTGGAAGTACTGGCCGGATTGGCTAAAGGCTATTTGTACAAAGAGATCTCTCATCACCTGTCTATATCCCTCGATACGGTAAAGAAACACTGTAAGAACATTTACCAAAAACTGAACGTGCGTAACCGGACCGAAGCCGCCAATTATTTCAATTCCAGGAAAGCAGCGTAATCCCCTTATTGCAGAAACTGTTTCATTAAACACCAAAACTTATAAGCATGAAAAAAATCTTACTTACTCCCATTCTTTTTTTTTGTTTACACTGTGTGATGGCTCATGACCACTGGCCTGGTGGCATATTTCCCCATGAACGGGAGTTTTGCCGATGCAGGGCCTTATGGTATCGCAACTACGGTCAATGGGGCTACTGCCACCACCAATGTAACAGGCACAGCCAATGCGGCGATGGCATTTTCCAATCCTACGTCTGCAGTTCCGCAATTTGGCACGCATGCTATAAACGCCAATACCAGTTTCGGCATCAACCAGGATTTTACCATTGTATTCACGGTCTATGCCAATTCACCATTCGTGCATACCGGGGGATTTTACGATAACAACCTTAATAGCAACGGGCCGGGTGTATGGTTCTGGAATGCCAACGGATATCCACAAATACAATTCAATTTTCGCAATGCCAGTGTAGGTACCACAAACGGCGCTTTTCCGGTGGGTGTATGGAAACATATTGCTTGTGTAAGATCGGGTGCTTCAATCATGGTTTACATCAATGGCATTCTGAATGTTACCGGAACGGTGGGATCAGGAACACCAGTCTATAATATCCCCGCCCGGTTTGGCACCATGTCTTATTATTTGTACTCACCACCAGAATATAACGGCTTCAATGGGAAAATGGATGAAATGCGGATCTATAACCGGGCCCTTACTGCTGCGGAGATACTGGGAATGAGTGGCGGCGCCTTACCGGTGAAACTCACCTCATTCACCGCAGCAAACAAGAACAATACGGTTACACTAAAGTGGCAAACACAGTATGAACAGAACAGCAGTCATTATACCATACAACGCAGTACCGATGGCCTGAACTTCACCGATGCAGGAAGAGTGGCTGCAGCCGGTAATTCAAACCTGCCGCTTAATTATTCATATAACGACCTGCTGCCGCAGCCATTCAGTCACAAAAACAGTGTTCTACCGGCTGCAGTCCGTGGATGTGGATGGAAAATTTTCTTATAGCCGGGTAATCGCCCTCCAACTGGATGCTAAAGACATGCAGTTATTTGTTTCTCCCAACCCCGCAAAAGATGTATTACAGGTGCAAACGGGCAGCAATAATGCAGGCAATGCAGTACTCATCATCTCGGATGCATCCGGAAGGCAGGTGGTCAGAAAAATATAGAACTGCAGCAGGGAATAACAGTATACCGGTAAATATCTCCATGCTTGGCAGGGGAACTTATTTTGTGCGGATCGTAAATGGCAA